>JBEAWS010000110.1:0-8399 GCA_041160185.1 Actinomycetota bacterium | reverse complement strand
AGTTATCCCAGAGTCAAGGGCAGATTGCTCACGTGTTACTCACCCGTTCGCCACTAATCCACCGGAGCAAGCTCCAGCTTCATCGTTCGACTTGCATGTGTTAAGCACGCCGCCAGCGTTCGTCCTGAGCCAGGATCAAACTCTCCGTAAAAATTTTTCTCTCACCAGCAAGCTGGCAAGAAATTTTTCGAAACGCCGGAAAATTGGCGCATCAGTTTGATCTGACTAAATAGATGTCATTGCTGACAATCTGTCTAATCCAATTACTTCTCTTGGCTAGCTGCAAGCAGCTAACCAACAGGTTCTTGGCATCGACATAGATTTTTGTGCACACTGTTGAGTTCTCAAAGATCGGATGCTGCGACAGATTTTCGCTAGAAAATCCGCAGAGCAACTTCACTAACTTACCAGAAAATTCACGCAAGTCAAAGACTGATACGTGGCAAAATCTGGAAGCTTGTAACAGGCTAACTTCGGCTAAAACACTGGCCTTGGGGGCCGATGACTAGCTTCTGCTGGACTGTTTGTTTGCTGCACTTGAGCCGGCTACCTAAACAGGTCTTGCCAAACTATGGTCAACAGGTGTCAACATTACGCATTTGTAACATTGATGTCAAATCAAAACAGCCCTAAATGCCACTAATTTGCCGAAATCTTCGAGATTTTTCGACTTCGGGGGTCTATTTTCTAAAGATGCCGGCCAGGGTCTTTTTTCCACGGCGCAAAACGGCAAATTCATCACGGATAAAGTCGCTCAGTTCGGCGGCCTCGTCCTCGATCTTTACGTTGTTTAGGTAAACCCCACCCTCGGCAATTGCCCGCCTGCCGGCCGAGATGCTGGCAACTAATCCTGTTTCAACCAGCAGCGTTGCGATTGCGGTGCCTCGCTCTGCCTGCACATTCGGCAACTCACTCAACGCAGAGCGCAAGGTCGACGCGTCTAGCGCGGTGAGCTCCCCCTGTCCGAACAATGCCGCCGAAGCATCGATTGCAGCCTGTGCATCTTCTGCGCTGTGAACCAGTGCGGTCACTTCGAACGCCAAACGTTTTTGTGCGGCACGAAGGTGAGGTGCTGCAATCGTTTGTGCGGCGAGGTCTTCGATCTCGGCTTTGCTGAGGAAAGTGAAAACCTTTAGGCGATCGACAACGTCTGCGTCCTCGACGTTCAACCAGAACTGGTAGAAAGCGTATGGCGAAGTGAAATCGGCATCTAACCAAACGGCATTACCTTCTGACTTGCCAAACTTCTTTCCGTCAGAGTTTGTGATCAGCGGAGTCGCGAGCAGGTGCGCGCTCTTGCCCTCCACCTTGTGGATCAAATCTGTGCCGCTGGTTAGGTTTCCCCACTGATCGCTTCCGCCGGTTTGCAAGATGCAGTCGTAACGACGGAACAATTCGAGAAAGTCAAAACCCTGAAGAATTTGGTAGCTGAACTCGGTGTAGCTGATTCCGTGCTCGCTGTTCAATCGCGCACTCACGGCATCCTTGCTCAGCATCTTGCCAACTCGAAAGTGCTTTCCGATTTCGCGTAAGAAATCAATCGCAGAAATTGGTGCGGTCCAGTCGAGATTGTTAACCATGCGTGCGGCATTGTTGCCTTCGAAAGAAAGAAAACGCGCTGCCTGTCGACCAAGTTTCTCGACCCACTCTGCAACCGTCTCAGGAGTGTTCAGCGTTCGCTCGGCGGTTGGTCTCGGATCGCCAACCAAACCGGTCGAGCCACCGATCAGCGCGAGTGGTTTGTGCCCGGCAAGTTGCAGGCGACGCATGGTCAGCAGCTGCACAAGGTTACCCAGGTGCAAACTCGCTGCTGTTGGATCGAAGCCGCAGTAGTAGGTGATTGATCCGGTGGTGAGCGCCTTGCGCAACTCGGCCTCGTCGGTTGAAATCGCGACCAGGCCGCGCCACTTGAGCTCGTCGAGCACATCAGCGAACGTTGAGTCGTTTGTTTGACTGTTTAGCACTGAACTCATGTCGTCTTCTCTATGCGTTTCGCTTCGGGGCAATCTTGCGCAGTGCCGTGATCTGCTCGAGCACTCTCGGCAGCGCCGTTCCGCCGGCGCCCTGACGGGCCTTGATTGAACCGCCGACGCTCAATACATCGCGCACGTCTGGAGTCAGCAGCGGAGAAATAGCAGCCATGTCTGCGTCAGCCACCTCGTGCAGTTCAAGCTTGTGCTGCTCGCACCACGAAACCAACTTGCCGGTTATCTCGTGAGCATCGCGAAACGGAACCTTCTTTTTGACGAGCCACTCAGCGACGTCTGTTGCCAGCGAGAAGCCGAGCGGCGCGAGAACCTCGAGTCGGTTTCGGTTGAACTCGAGCGTTGCGACCATCCCGGTGAATGCTGGAAGCACGAGATTGAGCTGATCGATGGAGTCAAAGACCGGCTCCTTGTCTTCTTGCAGGTCGCGGTTGTAGGCCAGCGGCAAACCCTTAAGCGTGGCGAGCAAACCGGTGAGGTTTCCGATGAGCCTTCCCGACTTGCCTCGCGCGAGTTCGGCGATGTCAGGGTTTTTCTTCTGCGGCATGATCGACGAACCGGTTGAGAAAGAATCGTGCAACTTGATGTAATCAAACTCGGCGCTCGCCCAGATGATAATTTCTTCGCTGAATCTCGAGAGGTTGATTGAAATCAGAGTGGTGATGAACAAGAACTCGGCAACCACGTCGCGGCTAGCGGTTGCATCGATTGAGTTTTCGGTTGGTCCGAGTAGACCGAGTTCAGCGGCAACCAGATTTGGGTCGAGGCCCAGAGTGTTTCCCGCGAGCGCGCCGGCTCCGTAGGGAGAAAGTGATGCTCGCTTCTTGAAGTCTTGCAGTCGCTCTAGGTCGCGAACCAGTGGCCAGACGTGTGCGAGTAAATGGTGCGAAAGCAAAACTGGTTGGGCGTGCTGAAAGTGCGTGCGGCCTGGCATTGCGACGCCGAGGTGCTCTTCGGCTCGAGTGAGGATGACCTCGATTAGGTCGATTACTTGACGGTGCAGAACCTGTGACTGGTCGAGCAGGTAGATGCGAATTAGTGTGGCGATCTGGTCGTTGCGTGAACGCCCGGCACGCACCTTGCCGCCGAGCTCTGGGCCGGCAATCTCGATTAGGCCTCGCTCGAGGGCCGAGTGCACGTCTTCGTCTGTCGGCTTTGCGGTGAAGCTGCCGCTCTCCACCCTGCTGGCTAACTCGACCAGGCTTCTATCCAGCTTCTCATGCTCGAGAGTGGTCAGGTAGCCCGCCGACATGAGGGCCTTAATGTGTGCGCGAGTGCCGGCGATGTCGTATTTGGCCAGTCGCCAATCAAAGTGCACCGAACGACTCAGGGCCGCCAAAGAAGCGGATGGGCCGCCAGCGAACCGGCTTCCCCATAGAGAATTTGAGTCGTTCATTTGGCAAGTCTATTCGGCGAGGTTAGAGCCAGCCCTTAGCCTTGCTCGGCAAGCCAAACCATTAGAGCCTTCTGAGCGTGAAGACGATTCTCGGCTTCATCCCAGATAACCGACTGTGGACCATCGAGCACGTCGGCAGAAACCTCGTATCCGCGATATGCCGGCAGGCAGTGCATGAAAATTGCGTCTGGCTTGGCTTTGCTCAATAGCTCGGCATCAACGGTGAAGCCAGCGAACTCGGCCACGCGTTTGGCTTTCTCTGACTCCTGGCCCATTGAGATCCAGGTGTCGGTAACCACGACGTCTGCGCCTGAAACAGCCGAAACTGGATCTTGGTGCAAGGTGATTGACCCACCGGTTTGGGCGGCGATGCTCTCGGCGCGCTCGACGACAGCTTGGCTCGGCGAATACTGGGGCGGGTTGGCCATGGCAACGTTCATGCCTGCCATCGCGCAGGCAATCAGGTAAGAATTCGCCATGTTGTTGGCGGCGTCACCGACGTAGGCAACCTTTAGCCCGGCGAGTTTGCCCTTGTGCTCTTGAATCGTTAGCAAGTCAGCCAGAAGCTGACACGGATGGTAGTCGTCGCTGAGCGAGTTGATCACCGGCACCTTTGAGTTTTCGGCCATCTCTTCGAGACCGCTGTGGGCGTAGGTGCGCCAAACGATTGCTGCCACCTGGCGATCTAGCACTCTGGCGGTGTCGGCAACGCTTTCTTTGCCGCCGAGCTGACTCGTCTGACTGTCAATGATCAGCGGAACGCCGCCGAGGTCTGAAACACCAACGGCAAACGAGACTCGGGTTCGAGTCGAGGTCTTATCGAAAATCAGAGCAACGGTTTTGGGGCCGGCATAGGGGCGAGCCGAATACGGTGCCTGCTTGAGGTCTAGCGCGCGTCGAAGAATCTCGGCCTGCTCGACCGGGCTGATGTCGTCGTCTTTCAAGAAGTGGCGAACCATTTTTCTCTTTCTTTGTGCTGACTAGGCGGCGAGAAGTTATGAGGGTAGCACCATCGTGCCGAAGCCCGATACGGTGAAAATTTCGAGCAAAATGCTGTGCGGTGTGCGGCCGTCAATAACGTGGGCCTGCGGCACTCCCCCGGTTACCGCGCTTAGGCAAGCCTGCATTTTGGGAATCATGCCCGACTCGAGGCTTGGCAACAACTTTTCAAGTTCGCTCGTCGTGATTTCGGAAACCAAGGAGTCTAGGTTTGGCCAGTCGCTGTAAAGCCCCGGCACATCGGTGAGCACCATGAGTTTCTCAGCGCCGAGCGCAATCGCGAGCGACGCCGCGGCTAGGTCTGCGTTCACGTTGAGCAGTTGACCGTTTGCATCTGGTGCGACCGTGCTGATCACCGGGATGCGCCCGGCTTCGATGGCCTCGAAAACCACGCGCGGATTCACCTGCACGACTTCACCAACCAAACCGATGTCGATCGGCCCGTCTGCAGAATCGAGTTTGGTCACCTCGGCGCGAAAAAGATTAGAGTCTTCGCCCGAGAGAACTTGAGCTTGCGCGCCAGCATCCGTGATCATCTGAGCCAGCGGTTTGCTGATCTCGTTTCGCAACACGTCTCGCACTACCCCGATTGCTTCAGCCGTGGTTACCCGAAAGCCACCGCGAAACTCGGTCTCGATGTTCAACTCGGCGAGTCTCGCCGAAATCTGCGGACCGCCGCCGTGAACAACCACCGGGCGAATTCCGACCCAGCGCAGGTATGCCATGTCTTCGGCGAAAGCTCGCTGAAGATCGGCATCGAGCATCGCGTTGCCGCCAAACTTTACAACCACGACCTTCTGGTGAAAACGCTGCAGCCACGGCAATGACTCGATGAGAGTCTCTGCCTTAATCTTGGCGAGGTGCTCGTTGTTTTGACTAGAAGGAATCATTAGCTTGAGTAGTCGCTGTTCTCGGTTACGTATTCGTGAGTTAGGTCGTTGGTATAGACAGTAGCCTCGTGGCTGCCGGCGTTCAGAACAATGTCAATCTGCACCGCGCGCGGGGTTAGGTCGACCAGGTCGCGCGACTGATCTGGCATGCCCTTGCGAGAAACCGAAACGCCGTTGATGGCCACGTCGATGTCGTAGGGATCGAACTCGGCGTCGGTTACTCCCACGGCAGCCAGGATGCGCCCCCAATTCGGGTCATTGCCGTAAATCGCTGCCTTGAACAGGTTGTTTCTTGCCACCGAACGACCAACCGAAACGGCGTCGTCTTCGGTCGCGGCCTTGGAAACGCGAATCGCAATGTCGTGGCTCGACCCCTCGGCGTCGCTGAGTAACTGCATCGCCAGTGCCTGGCACACCTCATGGATAGCCTCGGCCAGTTCGTCGAACTTGGGCTTGACGCCCGAAGCGCCCGAAGCCATCAGCGTGACCTGATCGTTTGTCGACATGCAGCCGTCGCTGTCGAGACGATCGAAAGTGACTCGCGTCGCCGCACGCAATGCGCGGTCTAGTTCTTCGCTGCTGGCAATCGCGTCGGTGGTGATTACGACCAGCATCGTTGCGAGGCCGGGTGCAAGCATGCCAGCGCCCTTGGCCATTCCGCCGACGGTCCATCCCGCTGAATTGGTTAGCGAAAAAGATTTAGCGACAGAGTCGGTGGTCATGATTGCCTCTGCTGCGAGTTGGCCGTTGCTCGAAGAAAGCTCCTCGGCGGCCAGAGCTACCCCAGTTCGCAACTTGGTGAGGTCGAGTTGCTCGCCAATCAATCCGGTTGAACAGACCAAAACATCACCCGATGAAATTCCTAGTTTTTCTGCCACGGCCTCTGCGGTTGCGTGCGTAACTTGAAAACCCTGCGGGCCGGTGTAGCAGTTTGCGCCACCGGAGTTGAGCACGATTGCGGAAACCTGACCGTCAACAATTACCTGCTTGCTCCAGATGATTGGGTTTGCCTGACATCTGTTTGAAGTGAACACCGCAGCTGCCGAATTTAGTGGCCCGAGATTTTGCACGAGAGCGAGATCGCGATTTCCAGACTTTTTTATTGCAGCCCTCACTCCGGCAGCAACGAATCCTTTTGGGGCGGTGACTGTCATCTCTTCAGATCTCGCTTTGACAAATCGCCCAAGCCGGTTTGCTCATCTAGGCCGAGCGCGATGTTCATCGACTGGATGGCGGCTCCTGCGGTGCCCTTGACTAGGTTGTCGATTGCGCAAATCGTGATCAGGCGATTGGCGTGTTCGTCGATTGCGAAACCGATGATGGCCTTGTTGTTGGCAATCGTGTCGTTGGTCGAAGGAATCTCTCCCGCCGGCAGAACTTCGATGAAAAACTCGTCGCCGTATGCGCGCTCGAATGCGTTGGCAACGTCTTGCTGCGATACACCCGGCTGAAGCTTTGCCGTGTTGACAGCCAAGATTCCTCGCTCGAATGAAGCTAAGACCGGCGTAAACGAAACCTGCACTGGACCACCCGCCGATTTGGCCAGGTTCTGCTCGATTTCGGGCGTGTGCCGGTGAATGCCGCCGACCTGGTATGCCTCGGCCGATCCGGTTGGTTCTAGGTCGAATAGTTTCTCGGTGGCACCGCGCCCTGCGCCAGAGGTGCCAACGGTCAGCACGCTGACAATGTCTTCGCTAGAAACCAAGCCAGCACTCAACGCCGGAGCGAGGCCGAGGGTTATGGCGGTGACGTTGCAGCCCGGCACGGCAATTCGCTTGGTGGCCACCAATTCTCGACGTTGCTTGGCAGCACCCGCTTCGATCAGAAGCTCAGGCATGCCATAGGCCCAGGTGCCGGCGAAAGGTGTCTTGTAGAACTTGAGCCAATCGGCTTCGCTCTCGAGGCGAAAGTCTGCAGCGCAGTCGATCACCAGGGTTTCTTCTGAAAGTTGCTTAGCCAGGTCGGCCGACAGCGCATGAGGTAGCGCCAAGAAAACAATGTCGTGACCGCTCAGCGACTTTGCATCGGTCGAAACAAAAACTCGCTCTGCATACTCGGGCAGGTGCGCATGCACCGAGTCGACTCTTTGGCCGACCGAACTGCTCGCGGTTACCGTCTTGAGTTCGAGGTTGGGGTGCCTGGCAATTAGTCGCATCAGCTCAGCGCCTGCGTTACCGCTTGCACCCGCCACCGCTACCGTGAACATCACGGTTTGCCTAGGCCCTCAACACTGCAGCAAATTTTTCGGCTGCATTCGCAACGCCGGCATCTCTAGCTGCAGTTGCCTCAGCTTGGGTGAGTGTGCGATCTGTCGCGCGAAAACGCATTGCGAAGGTTAGCGACTTTTTATTCGCTTGGATGTTTTCACCGCGATAGTCATCAGTGAGCACGATGCTCTCGAGAAGTTCGCCAGCTCCTTCGACGATTGCCTGCTGCAGACTTGCAGCAGAAACTTCGATGTCGACTACAAGCGAGAGATCTTGAGTTGCAGCTGGCATGACTTTGATTTCGCTCGCGCTCAGTGTCTGCGGAGCGCTGGAAAAGAGTGCGCTGAGGTTGATTTCGGCGATTGCCACTCTTCTAGGTAGATCGTTTTGCGCTGCAAGTGCTGGGTCAAGCTCACCGGCAACGGCAACTAGAACCGAATCGCTCGAGAAGAACTCGGCGCAACGGCCGGGGTGAAAACCTTTGCGAACCGCCTGGCGAATCTCTAGTTCGACGGCTGCAGCCCGGGCAACGGTTAGCACGGCATTTAGCGAGTCTTGATAGCTGGCGGCGACTTCTTTTTGACCAACCTGGCTCGGAACCCTTGCTCCAGCGAGCAGAACACCGAGGTGCTTACCTACCCGTTCATGTCTGGTGAGCAGAATCAGTGGTTCGCCCAAGACGCGCAGGCCAAGACGGTCAAGTTGGCAAACGCCATGCAAGAAGATGTGAGTGAACTGCGACTTTCGATGCTGCCAGGGCTAATCGATGCAGCTAAGCGCAATCTTTCCCGTGGTCTCGTCGATCTAGCAATCTTTGAAGAGGGTTCGGTCTTTCAGCCGAGCTCTGCCGCCGCGGCCGGGTCTCCACTGCCGGTTGGCAACCAGCGCCCAAACCCCGAGCAACTCGAACTATTGAAATCCG
>JBEAWS010000106.1:0-3370 GCA_041160185.1 Actinomycetota bacterium | reverse complement strand
TACAACATCGAGTGGAAGCAGCAGGAGCGGTTGCCGGCGGCACCGCTGCGCCAGCCCTAGAAAATGTCTGACTACGACGTCGCAATCATAGGCTCCGGTTTCGGAGGTTCGATTGCTGCGTTGCGTTTGACCGAAAAGGGCTATCGTGTGCTCGTGATTGAAGCGGGTTCTCGCTATGAAGATCACGACTTCGCCAAAAACAGTTTTGACTTGAAACGCTTTCTGTTTTTTCCGCGCCTTGGTTTGCGCGGAATTCAACGCATCGACTTTCTGCGCAACGTAATGGTGATGTCTGGTGCTGGTGTTGGTGGCGGCTCACTGGTTTATGCCAACACTCTTTATCGCCCGCCCTCAACATTTTTCAAAACCGGTTCGTGGGCGAAGATGGCCGACTGGCAGACTTTGCTCAGCCCCTATTACAACCAGGCAGAGCGCATGCTCGGTGTCGAGACGAATCCGTTTGAGAGCAACAGCGACCGAGCCGTCAAGAAGGTTGCAGACCGCATGGGCTTCGGCAAAACCTATCGCCTAACTCCGCTCGGCATTTTCTTCGGCACGAAAAAGAAACTTGCCGAGGGCACCACAGTTGATGACCCATACTTCGGTGGCAAGGGTCCGTCGCGAACCACCTGCACCAACTGCGGCGAATGCATGACCGGATGCCGTCACGGTGCAAAAAACACACTGGTCAAGAACTACCTTTATCTAGCAGAGTCGGCTGGAGCCCAAGTAATTGCTGACACCACCGTGACCGACATCCAAGAGGTAAATGACGGCAGCTACCTGCTGTCAACGCGAGCGAGTTGGGCGGTTGGCGCACTCAAGCCGCAGTTGATTACCGCTGATCAGGTAATCGTGGCCGCCGGTGCACTTGGCACGGCAAAGCTTTTGCAGAAGGTGCGCGCCAAGGGTCGCCTAACTGGCATGAGCGATCAGCTCGGAGCGCTGAGTCGAACCAATAGTGAATCGCTGCTTGGCGTGGTCTCGCGCGGCGACGAAATTGACTACACCGAAGGCAGCGCGATTACCTCGAGCGTGTTTCCTGACGAGCACACCCACATCGAACCGGTTCGCTACGGTCACGGCAGCGGTTTCATGGGATTCATGGTTTCACTCATGGCATCTGGAAAGCGGGGCGAAGCGCCAACGCCTTTGCGTCTGCTCGGTGCAACCCTGCGCAACTTAAACCAGCTGCCTAAGTTTTATAACCTGCGCACCTGGCCGCAGCGCACGCTCATCCTGCTTGTCATGCAGGCCCGCGATAACTCGCTCACCACTTTCGCCAAAAAGACTTTGTTCGGTCGCACCAAGTTGACATCGAAACAGGGATACGGCGAAGAGAACCCGGCCTGGGTCAAAGTCGGTCACGAATTCACGCGTGAGCTAGCCGCCGACATGAATGGAATACCTGGTGCGGTTGCCACCGAGCCGTTCGGAATTCCGATGACCGCACACTTCTTGGGCGGTTGCGTCATCGGCTCAAGTGCGAAAGACGGTGTCGTCGACGGTTACCTTCGCGCATTCGGGCAACCTGGCTTGCACATTTTCGATGGTTCGACGCTCTCGGCAAATCCGGGCGTTAACCCCTCGCTCTCGATTGCCGCGCAGGCAGAGTGGGCAGCCGCGCACTGGCCAAACAAGGGTGAACGCGACCCGAGACCAAAGCTCGACGCAAAGTTTCGGCTGGTAAACCCGGTTGAACCTAACAACCCGGTTGTGCCTAAGCGTGCTCCTGCAGCCTTGCGCCTACCACTTGCTGTTAAAAGCTAGGCGATGGCGTTTCTCGATTCCGAGACCCCAGTAAGAGCAACCAATAATCAGTGCGGCGCCGATAAAGCCCACGAAGAACAACTGCTCGCCACCAAAAACGGTTGCGGTCAAGACGGCCCAGATCGGCTCGGTGCTCAAGAGCAGGCTGGCTCGCGAGGGTGAGGTGCGCAGAATGCCATACTGCAGCGCAACGAAACCAAAGACCGTGCAGAGCAGCACCAAGAAAGCCATGTTTAGCCACTGCGCAGTTTCAAACTCGGTAATCAAGTTGACCGTGCCACCAAAGTCGATGGCAAGGTAGCTCAAACCGCAAACCGTTAGTTGCACAACGGTCACGTTGAAACTGCTCACTTTTCGACCCTCGGCAAGTTTGCCCTGTGCGGTCGTCGTGATTGCGCGCAGCACCGCAGCGCCCAGCATGAGCAGGTCGCCAAAGTTTGGCTCCTTAAAGCCGTTGCCGCTAACCAGCAGCGCAACACCGACGATTGCACCCACGGCCGCGATAAAGAACTTTCTCGGCAACCAAGACCTCGACCAAATGCTCTCGAGAATTGGCGTAAAGATAATGGTCAGCGAAATGATCAGGCCGGCGTTCGTCGCCGAGGTTAGTTTGATTCCGTTAGTTTCGATTTGCATGATTGTGCCGACCGCAACGCCATAGAGCGCGCCGAGTTGCCAGTCTGCTTTTGAAAACTTGTTACCGCGCGCCAGCACTATGAGCGTCATGATTATTGCTGCTGCGGTGAACCTGAAGGCCAAGATCGAATTCACGGATGCGTGCTCGGTCAAATCTTTTGCAGCGAGGTAGCTGCCACCCCAGAAAATCGCCGTTGCCAAAAGCAACACGTCGACTTTGCCGAATCGCCCAAGCCAAATCGGGTTCTTTGCGGTTTCGGGCATAGTGCGAGTCTATGTGTCTCGCTGTATGTCGGGCCGTGTGAATGTTTACCTTTTGCCCAGCGGGTGAGATAGTAAACACATAGGAGGTTCACTATGTGCGATAACCCAAACTGCTCGATGGGCGATGACTGCAAGTGCGGCACCGGCTGCCAGTGCGGCAGCAAGTAACCACAACTAGTCGACTAGCGGCTCTTTGTCGGGGCCAAACTCCCAGGCCAGCTCGGTGATCTTGCTCTTGTCTACCAGCGGGGTCTCTGCGGCAAAATCATTCGCGACGATCTCAATGATTCTCGCCGCCGATTCACCGGGATAGGGGCTTGCCGCCGCACGCAGGCGGGCAATTTGCGCCGAGTAGTCGCCGAGGCCGTTCTTTCTGATTTCGTCGAAGCGTTCGACAAACTCGGAGAACTCACTACTGCGCCAGTTCGCCTCGACGGCGATTTCTCCAATTGGCGAAAACTTCCAGTGATCTTTGTTTTCGAGATACACGGCCGGCTTGTTTGCAACAAGTGGATATTCGCCGATGAACGAGATGCCGTCGGTAAGCAGAAGATCACACGACATGAATATCTCGGCAAAGTCTCCACCGGTTTCGATTTGAGTGTTCGGCAGCGAATTCCAATCTTCGAGCCAGCGCGAGAGCTCGGCTGCGCCAACAACCTTGCGTTCCACCAGGGTGCCAAACATAAATGGATGTGGC
>JBEAWS010000032.1:0-2570 GCA_041160185.1 Actinomycetota bacterium | reverse complement strand
CTTGGTTAGTGAGACGGCAAGCACGCGAAGCGCACCCGAAGCCTCGACTAATCCATCGCGAGCACCCTGTGCCTCGAAGTGGTTGCGCGCCTCGGTAACCGGCAGTCCGGTCTCGGCGGCGAGCAGGCGAAGAACCTCCTGCGGAAAACCCTTCGGGGTGTTGATGCCTGTGCCAACCGCGGTGCCACCGAGCGGAACCTCAGCTGTGCGAGCAATCGTGCTCTCGACGCGCTCGATGCCGTAGCGAATCTGCGCGGCATAGCCACCGAACTCTTGGCCGAGGGTAACCGGGGTTGCATCCATGAGGTGGGTGCGGCCAGCCTTGACCACGGTCTTCCAAAGCTCGGCCTTAACCTCTAGCGCTTTGGCCAGGTGATCGAGCGCAGGCAACAAATCATGGATGAGCGCCGAGGTAACGGCAACGTGAACCGAAGTAGGAAAAACGTCGTTCGAAGACTGAGAGGCATTTACGTGATCATTTGGATGAACAGGTGAACCGAGGCGCGCTGTCGCAAGAGTTGCGAGCACCTCGTTCATGTTCATGTTCGAAGATGTGCCAGAACCGGTCTGAAAAATGTCAACCGGAAATTCGCCGTCGTGCTTGCCTGAGATTACGTCGTCGGCTGCACCTGCAATGGCTTCGGCAATCGCAGCATCAAGAACTCCGAGTTTTGCGTTGGCTTGAGCAGCAGCCTTTTTGATCTGTGCAAGTGCTGCGATGTGAGCGCGCTCAAGAGTTGTGCCAGAAATCGGAAAGTTCTCGACTGCACGCTGGGTCTGCGCTCGGTAGAGGGCATCCTTGGGAACCTTGACTTCGCCCATGGTGTCGTGTTCGATGCGGTATTCCACGAGTTGCCTTTCCTTTACTGTGTCACTTGGCCGAGCATCACCAGCGGGTGAATGTCGCCAAGCACGAGTTTGTAGTTTGCGCCAACAACAGCAAGTTTGCCCGATTCGAGGGCTTCGCGAACAACTTTCGACCTAGAAACCAGGTCGTTTATGGTGTCGCGCACGTGCAAAGCCGTGATTTCGTCGATGTCTTGAACCCCGTTGGCCTTGGCGGCGCGCACGGTTGGCTCGATGTTTTCAACAATGTGCTGGATGAACTCGCCCTGGGGCAGTAGCTTGCCGGCGACCGAGTCGATTGTGGCTTTGATGGCCCCGCAGTCGTCGTGCCCGAGCACGATGATCAGCGGCACTTGCAAAACCTCAACCGCATACTCGAGTGAGCCGAGGATGCTCTTGGCGATAACCTGACCGGCATTTCGAACGACGAATAGGTCGCCCAGGCCAACGTCGAAGATGATTTCTGCTGAGAGGCGTGAGTCTGAGCAACCGAAGAGCGCCGCAAACGGAAGCTGCGCGGCCGCCAAAACTTCTCGGTGGTCGATGTCTTGTCGGGGGTGCGCCAAAGTTCCGGTGACGAAGCGCTGGTTGCCGGCGAGCATCGCATCCCAGGCTTGCTGGGGAGTCTTGGCTAGGTTGGCTGAACTATTCATGGCTTAGTTGAACGGCAGATTCACTAGGTTGAAGAACTGTTCGAATTCTTCGCGGCTGGCTGTGCCATCGACGATGATCGCGTTGTTGGTGTCGGCGGTTTTGTAGATCCAAAGTTTTTCGCCGCTCTTGTTATCGGCGCGACCGCGATACTCGGTGAGTGTCGAGCCCTCGCTCGGAGTCGACTCGCTAACTATTTCAAACTCAACGGTTTTCAGAGCTAGCCAAGTTGGGTTCGTGCCGAATGCCTGAGTGATTCCAACAAATTGGTTCTTCGGCCCAACGAATCCGATGAACCAGTAGTTCACTCCGTCGGCGGTTGTATCGCGCCAACGCGCATTGTTTGCCCACCAGCCATCGGGGATACTCGCCGGAGCCAAAACGTCGATGCCGGTTGAGCTGCGAACGTCGGCTGCGATTGAGGTGTAGTCAACCGGTTTGATTAGGTTGGTGTCGTCACGAGGAACAATCATCATGAAAGTCAGCAGCAGACCAACGCTGACACCCAGAGCCAACATCAGATTGATCAGGGTTTGGCGCGCACGCCTAATCGCTGCTGCATCTTTCTGAGGTTCGGCCAAGGTGTTCTCGAGTTACTTCTGCTTGGCGGCGATAACTTCGTCGAGCTTCTTGCGCGCCCCACTGAGCTGCTCTTCGCAGCGGGCGGCTAGGGCCTCGGCGCGCTCCCAAAGGGCCATCGACGACTCTAGAGTCACCGAGCCAGCCTCGAGCTGGGCCACAACCTGCTGCAGTTCGTCGCGGGCGGCCTCATAAGTCAGGTCGGCGACCGGGGTTTGCTTCTTTTCGCTCATAGTTCAAGCCTACTTTCGGTTAATCGGCCGTGGCCGTGGTTTCGCCCTTGGCCAGGCGAAGTTTGAGCTTTGTACCTTTTTTGATCTTGGATGCGTCGGTGAACACATGCCCATCGGCGTCGCGAACCACCGAGTAGCCGCGGTCGAGGGTCGATTGCGGCGAGAGCGAGACGGCCACCTTGCGCAGGGTGTCGATCTTGTTGCCTTCGCGTTCGAGCATCAGATCGATTGCCCCGCGAGCCTCATCAACCAGCTCGGCAA
>JBEAWS010000026.1:0-8513 GCA_041160185.1 Actinomycetota bacterium | reverse complement strand
CTGGCCATGCCCGTGGATGAAAGCGAGACGAGAGAGCCGAGATCAGCCTCGGTTTTGGCAAACATCTTGCGAACGCCTTCGGCCATCGAAACCGCAACTTCAAAACTGACCGCACCCTTGGCATCAAGAAGTTCAAGCGGAACCCCGAGCAGCTGATTTTTGACTGAGTTTTGGTAGGCGACCACAGAACCCAGCAGCACTTTAGATGCGCCTTCAACCGACACGAAACTCGAACTCAACATTCCACCGGTGACCGACTCAGCGATTGCGAGCTTTAGACCGCGGGCCTTGAGCTGCTCAATCAGATCTGCGAAAAGCTGATGACTCACTTGCGCAACTTGAGTTCTGCGTCGATGTATTGAAGCGCCGTGACAATCGTAATGATGAGGGCTAGGTAAATTAACACCAACTCCACTGGGATGAGCCATGGAAAGTAATAGTCGAGAGGCGACAGCAAGAAGCCGATTGCAATTGACTGCATCACGGTCTTGAACTTTCCGCCACCCGATGCGGCCAGCACGCGACGCTTCGCAACTATCAGACGATAAACGGTAATGCCAACTTCTCGAATCAAAATTGCTGCGGTAATGTACCAGCTGAGTTCGCCGAGAATTGACAGCGCAACCAGAGCGCCACCGATGAGAGCCTTGTCGGCAATTGGGTCGAGAAGTTTTCCAAGGTTTGTAACCAGGTTGCGCTTGCGCGCGATGGCCCCATCGATGCCATCGGTCGAGATAGCCAAGACGAAAATCGCGACGACGAACCAGCGCTCGAGGCTGCTCTTTTCGGGTGAGACGAATAGCAGCGTGATGAAGACCGGAACCAGCAGAATTCGCAGCAGAGTGATGCTGTTTGGCAAATTCAGGCCGAGAGCCACTACTTGCGCCCTGTCAACTGCCAGGCGTCTTCGTCGCCGTCGTCATCGTCATCGTTGCCACGCGGAATGAAATCGGCTGGGTCGCCGGCGGCAAGCGCTTCAAACCCTGGGCGTTCTGATTCGATTTCTCGGGCAGCCTGCGAAACGGCTGGGGTCGCCTTTGAGCCAGGTTCACCGCGCAACTGGGCCAGAACCAAAGCAAGGTCTTCGGCGCGAACCAAAACATCACGAGCTTTTGAACCCTCGCTCGGGCCAACGATGTTGCGTGATTCTAGAAGATCCATCAAGCGCCCAGCCTTGGCAAAGCCGACGCGCAGTTTGCGCTGCAGCATCGAAGTAGACCCGAACTGCGAATTGATGATCAACTCGGCGGCCTGCAGCAGAACCTCTAGGTCGTCACCGATGTCGGCATCGACAATGCGAGTTGCTTTGGCTTCGTTGACGTCTTCGCGATACTCGGGCTTCATCTGTGCCTTGACGTGCTCGACGATTCGCTGAAGCTCGTTTTCGGCCAGCCAGGCTCCCTGAACACGGATGGGCTTGTTGGTTCCGTAGGGAAGGAAGAGCGCGTCACCCTGACCAACCAATTTCTCAGCGCCGGTCTGATCGAGAATCACGCGCGAGTCGGTAATGGAAGAAACCGAGAACGCAAGGCGGCTTGGAACGTTGGCTTTGATTAGGCCGGTAACCACGTCGACGGATGGTCGCTGAGTCGCCAGAATCAGGTGGATTCCAGAGGCACGAGCCAACTGGGTGATGCGCACGATTGAATCTTCGACATCGCGAGGCGCAACGATCATGAGGTCGGCTAACTCGTCGACCACGACCAACAGGTATGGATATGGCTGCAGTTTGCGTTCGCTGCCTTCTGGCAGTTTGACCTCTCCGGCAACAATGGCCCGGTTGAAGTCATCGATGTGCTTGAAGCCAAACGAGGCTAGGTCGTCGTAGCGCGAATCCATCTCTTTGACGACCCACTGCAGAATTTCGGCAGCTTTCTTGGCGTCGGTGACGATTGGAGTGATGAGGTGCGGAACGCCCTGGTAGACAGCAAGCTCGACTCGCTTTGGATCGATCAAAATCATGCGCACCTCGGCTGGCTTAGCGCGCATCAAAATCGAAGTGATCATGGCGTTGATGAAACTCGACTTACCAGCGCCGGTTGCTCCAGCGACCAAAAGGTGAGGCATCTTGGCAAGATTTGCGACGACGTAACCGCCCTCAACGTCTTTTCCGACGCCGATGGTTAGCGGGTGAAGATTCTGTTTAGCAACCTGTGAACGCAGCACGTCGCCGAGCGACACGATTTCGCGATCTGTGTTTGGAATCTCAATTCCAATCAGCGACTTGCCCGGAATTGGAGCGAGGATTCTCACTTCGTTGCTTGCAACCGCATAAGAGATGTTGTTGGTCAAGCGGGTGACCGCCTCGACCTTCACGCCTGGCGCAAGTTCAACTTCGTAGCGCGTGACGGTTGGGCCTCGCGAGAACCCGACTACCTTGGCTGCGATGTCAAACTCACCAAAAACACTGTCGATCGAAGAAACGATTGCATCGTTGGCAGCGGTCTTTGACTTCGGCGGTGTGCCCGGGGTTAGCAGGTCGTTCGACGGCAAGACATATGGCTTGAGGCGCATCGGCTTCACGGGTTCGGCAACTGCGACCGCATCGAGCTCTGGCTGCTCGGCCTGCGGAATGTCGATTGGCTCGGTTTGCGGTTCGGCTAGGTCGACGGGCTCAGCGGTGTCAACCGAAGGAACGTGGGTCTCTGTTTGCGGATTGAAAAGCGCATCTAGCGATTCGATATCGTCTGGCTCAGAACCGTCGGTGAGCACAGCTTTTTCGAAAGCCTCGTCTGAACCTTTGCCGCGACGCCACCATGGAACTTTTGTGCCGTCGTAGGCATCGGGAATTTCATCTTCGTCATCGGCGTCTTGCTCGGCTTTAGCTTTGGCCTCGCCGAAGAGGTAGTGCTTCAATTCGCGCAAGCGCTCTGGAATTCTGGTAGGCGCCGTCTTGCTCATGATCAGCATCGAGCCGATGGCAATCAGCGCCATGACCGGCACCGCTCCCCACACTGTGATGGTGTTCAAGAAAGGCCAAGAGATTAGCCAGCCGAAGAGCCCGCCGTTGTAAGCAAGTTTCCACTCGCCGTCGCTTGGCTGCGGCTGAGTGCCGAGCAGGTGAAAGAAACCGCTAATTGAAACAAGCAGCAGAAATAGACCGATGCCAATTCGACCGTTGTCTCTCACGGTCGAGGGATGGCGCATCAGGTAGAGGGCAAAAATCACCATCACGACCGGCAGCGCCAGGGCCAGCTTTCCAAACAGCAAGCCAAAAGTGACCACGTGCAAGCCGAGGGCAAACTCGTTATTGATCAAGAACCAGCTGAAGATAGCGCCCGCGATGCCAAGCAAGAACAGAAAGAACGGGATGCCGTCGCGGCGGTCTTCTTTGGCAATCTGGTCTGGGCTGAGGGCTCGGGCCGCTGCCCCTACCCCGTGGGCAAAAACCATGTAAATTCTGGTGGCAAGGTTCTGCGGGTTGCCCTCGCTGGCCGGCTTTCGGGTGCGGCTGGCACCCGATCTAGCCGAAATTTTGGGCGTGGGTTTGCGCGTTGCCATGCCACAAACTTTAACAGCGACCCCAGACAAAATGCGGGAGGCAGGCGGGGCTAGTCGAATTAGGGCCGATTTGGCTGGTTAGTCGACGATGACCACCGGAATGATCATTGGCCGACGGCGGTGGGCCTTATTGACCCAGGTGCCGATGGTTCTGCGAATCACCTGCTGCATGGCATAGCTATCACGGATGCCTTCGGCAGCCGCCTGAGCCAGCGCGAGCGCGATCTGTGGCTTTACGTCGTCGAAGACGTGGTCTTCTTCGGCAAAGGCTCGGGCTCGAATTTCTGGCCCGATCTTGATTCGCCCGGTGGCCGCGTCAATCGTGCAGAAGATCGAGATGAAGCCCTCTTCGGCGAGAACCCTTCGGTCTTTGAGGTCTTCTTCGGTGATTTTACCGACCGTCTTGCCGTCGACAAAGAGCAGCCCGCACTCGACGGCACCGACAACTTCGGCGATTCCGTCGGCGAGGTCAATGACCCAACCGTCTTCGGTAATCAGCACGCGCTCGCTCGGAACACCGGTTTGCTCGGCCAATTTGCCGTTGGCGATCAGGTGACGGTATTCGCCGTGCACCGGCATCACGTTCTTGGGCTTCAAGATGTTGTAGCAGTAGAGCAGCTCGCCCGCGGCAGCGTGCCCGGAAACGTGCACCTTGGCGTTGCCCTTGTGAACCACGTTGGCACCGAGCTTGGTCAAACCGTCGATCACTTTGTAGACGGCATTCTCGTTGCCCGGAATCAGCGAGCTAGCCAAGATGACGGTGTCGCCCTCACCGATCTCGATGTCGTGCTCAAGATTTGCCATGCGCGCGAGAACCGCCATCGGCTCGCCCTGCGAACCGGTCGACATGTAGACAAGTTGGTTGTCAGGAATATCCGTGGCGTGTTTCGAATCAATCAAGACACCGTCTGGAACATTCAGGTAGCCCATCTGCTGCGCGATCTGCATGTTGCGAACCATGCTGCGACCAACCAGTGCGACCTTGCGATTATTGGCAATCGCTGCATCGACAACCTGTTGCACTCTGTGCACGTGACTTGAGAACGACGCGACAATCACGCGGCGCTTGGAACGCGCAATCACGTTTTCGATTACCGGCCCGATGTCTTTCTCGAGCGGTGTGAAGCCAGGGATGTCGGCATTGGTCGAGTCGCTCATAAAGAGATCGAGGCCCGCCTCGCCAACGCGAGCAAAAGCTCGAAGGTCAGTGAGTCGACCGTCGAGTGGCAGCTGATCCATTTTGAAATCGCCGGTGTGCAAAACGGTTCCGGCAACGGTCTTGATGACCACGGCAAGTGCGTCTGGAATCGAGTGGTTCACCGCGATGAACTCGAGGTTGAAATCGCCGTACTTCTTGTGCTGGCCCTCGGCGGTCACCATCACGTTTGGCGTGATGCGGTGCTCCTTAAGCTTGGCCTCGACGAACGCAAGCGTCAGCGCCGAGCCGATGATCGGAATGTCTTCGCGCAGCCTGAGCAGGTAGGGCACTCCGCCGATGTGGTCTTCGTGTCCGTGGGTCAACACGATCGCGAGCACGTCATCCATGCGTTCACGGATGTAGCCGAAGTCGGGCAAAATGACGTCGATGCCTGGTTGAGTCTCTTCGGGAAACAGCACGCCGCAGTCGACGATTAGCAGTTTGCCGTTGATTTCGAAGACGGTCATGTTGCGACCGATCTCACCGATTCCGCCGAGCGGAACGATTCGAAGGACATCTTTTCTTAGCGGAGCTGGAGCAGGAAGGGTTAGAACCATCGGTTCAATCTCCTAGTGTTTTCGACGTGCATTTAGCGAGTGGTGCCGGCTACTTTCGGTAGCGCGCCACCAGCAGCAGCATTGCGGTCTGGGCGGAAGTTCTCAAAACTCAGGCCTGTGATTGGGCCAACCTTGTCGATGTCTTGCTCGATGCGTGCAGCCTCTGACTCTTCAGGGCCAACGAGCGGTAGTCGAACGCGAGGGCTGTTTATGAGGCCCAAGCCGTGCAAGATATATTTCGATGCCACGGTGCCAGGCACGTGGTTCATCGCGGCGCGAACCAGAGGCTCGAGCGAGTTGTGCACTTTTAGTGCGTGGTGAAAGTCGTTGCGGTTGGTCGCGTCAATCATTTCGCGATAGGCCGCCGGTGAAATGTTCGCGGTCACGCCAATCAATCCGGTCGCGCCAATTGCGATGTGCGGCAACACGTTGCTGTCGTCACCCGAGAAGTAGAGCAGCTCGGTTTCGTTCATTACGCGAGAGGCTTGAGCTAGGTCTCCCTTGGCGTCTTTGATCGCAACGATGTTCGGGTGCTTGGCTGCTCGAAGAATTGTTTCGTAGGCAATTGGAATTCCGGTGCGACCTGGGATGTCGTAAAGAATTACAGGAAGGTCGGTTGAATCGGCAATCAACCTGAAGTGGGTAAGCACACCGGCTTGGGTTGGCTTGTTGTAATAAGGAGTGACAATCATCACGCCATCGGCACCGGCTTTTTCGCTTGCCTTGTAAAGCTGCATCGCGTGAGCGGTTTCGTTTGAGCCACCACCGGTAATGATCTTGGCTCGTCCGGCTGCCACAGATTTTCCAACCTTGACTAGCTTCAGCTTCTCGTCGTCGGTCAGCGTGCTGGTTTCACCGGTGGTGCCGGTTACGACAACACCGTCGGCGCCGTTAGAGATGACATAGTCGATGTGCTTCTCGGTTGCAGGCCAGTCGACTTCACCCTCAGAGTTCATCGGCGTCACGAGTGCAACTAGCACCTGACCGAAGATGTTCTTGTTCTGCGCCATGACTAAAGGGTAGCGACTAAGGCGCTACTCGACCATTCTCGTTAAATGCCGCGTAGGTGTAAGGCATTAGCTCGGCCCAGAAGTCCTCCATCTTTTCGGCACACATTTCAATTTCGCGCTGCGGGAACGAAGGAAAGTGGGTTCCCTCGCGCTTGGTGCGAAGACTCAAGAAGTTCATCAGTGCGCGAGCGTTCATGGTGACATACATGCTCGAGTAGATGTTCAGCGGCAAAATGATTCTGGCCACCTCGCGGGCGACACCTGCTTCTAGCATTCGCTGATAAGCCTCGTATGCCTGGATGGATGCGGTGCGAGATTCTTGCTCGACCAGCGCGGTCTGCTCGGCGGTGCCAGGAATGAAGTCGTAGCTTCCGGTCTTGCCAATCTGAATCAGGTTGCGATCCGGGCCTGGAACGTAAAAAACCGGGCTGAGCTCCTTGTAGCGGCCCGACTCTTCGTTGTAGCTCGCGATGCGGTGACGCTGAAACTCTCTGAAAACGAAGATTGGCGCTTGAACATAGAAGGTGAGTGAGTTGTGCTCGAATGGTGATCCGTGACGGTCGCGCATTAGGTAGTTGATCAGACCCTTGCTGCGCTTTTCGTCTTCACTTGCGTCGACACGGGATGCGGCGGCCTCGAGGGTTTGCTCACCCTGGGTCGAAACTCGGGCGGCGAACAGCACATCGCTGTCTGACGCGCTCGAGCGCACTAGCTCGACGGTTACATCGCTTCTAAATTTGATCTCTGACACGCCTTATAGCCTAGCGGCGGGGCGAGGTAATAATTCGCAACGGGCCATCGATGCCACTGCCGGTAAGAGAGAATTGACCTGTGCCAGTAGAAACCCGATTCGTCTTGGTGGCAGCCGTCATTTTGGTTGTGATCGCCGCCGGCCTTTTCTGGAAGTCACGAACGGGTCGAGCCCAACGCGTGGCCGGTGGGCAGCTAATCGACTTAGCCAAACTCGGTGCCACCAAAAACGGCCAACCGGTCACCGCCTTCGGCGAGCGGATGACTTTTCTGCAGTTCTCGACCGAATTTTGCTCGCAGTGCGTGCAAACAGCCCGCGTCTACAAAGAACTCGAAGAGCACAGCGAAGGCATCTTGCACATCGAGGTAGACATCACCAACCGACTAGATTTAGCCAAAGAATTCAACATTTTGCAAACCCCAACCACCCTGGTTTTGGATGCCGGCGGTCGCGTAACCTCACGAATCGGCGGCGCCACCAAGGCACAGACAATCAAAGATGAGATAGGACACTTCACAATCTAATGAGCAAGCAAATCGAACAAATTGATCCGCGCGGCCCACGATTTGGAGCTGCCATCATCAACGTATTCAGCATCATCATTTTCTTCTTCGCACTCGACAAGGCAACTGAAGCGATTGCGCAGTCACTCCTTGCGATTGTTTGGGTTTCGTTTCTCTGGGGCACGCTCCTGGGAAACAGCAAGCACCCGTTTGGAATTTTCTACAAGAAAGTAGTGCGACCAAAGCTGGCTGCGCCGAAAGAACTCGAAGATGCCAGACCACCGAGATTCGCACAGTTTGTTGGTCTAGTTGTGACCAGCCTGGGTTTTGTTCTGCTCGCGCTAAATGTACCGTTCGGCATTGCCATCGCGGCTGGTGCGCTCTTTGCTGCATCGACGCTGCAGGCTTACTTTGCCTTCTGCCTCGGTTGCCAGATGTACCTTGGGCTTCGCCGCATCGGCATTATTCGCGGATAAGCACTCAGAGCGAGGCCTTGGCGTTTAGCGCCAGGGCCTTTCTCATTGCCTTGCGTGCTCTCGCTCGGTCGCCCGCCGCGTCGTATGCCAACCCGAGAGAGAACCAAGCCAGCTCACTCTCTGGTTGCTGTATTGCTGCCGCCGCGTAAGTTTCGAAGACTCGATCTGCCGATTCGCGAGTTGGGCGGCCGCTCGGGCGAAGCTCAAAGTCAAACATCGGCCAGTTGCCTTCGCGTTCGATCTTGCCCGCGAGTTTTTCAATCTTGAAACCAAACACAAATTCACGGATGGTCAGCCACAGGGCAAAAGCCGGAAACACCAGAATCAGTGCGCCCATGACCTTGGCCACGGCCTCGTCAATCATTAGCAGCGTGAATGCGGTGTTTGCCAGCAGAACCGTGTAGATCAGGGTCAGCAAACCCATCAGGAAGGCACCGACTTTGGCGTTGTAAGTCATTCGAACTCTTAGAGGCCGAGAACACTCTGCAGGCCAACGGTCAATCCCGTTGATTTTGCA
>JBEAWS010000119.1:0-2737 GCA_041160185.1 Actinomycetota bacterium | reverse complement strand
CGAAGTCGCCGACATCGTGCCAACTGAATGAGGCCGGCACCACGGCCACAATTCCGGCAGCTGCGGCTGGTTCGGCAACCGAGTAGTCGATGGCGACTTTCTTGAGGGTGTCCCAGATTCGGGCCACGGTTTCGTCGCGCTGCGGGGTATCCCAGGAATCGGCAATCTAGATAATCGATGCGTGCAACTGCGGCTCGCTCTTGGCCAACTGGTCAAGCAGAAGCCTCGCCGGCGCGATGAACATGCCGGCGTTCCACAAATACTTGCCCGATTCGACGTAGCGCTTTGCTTTTTCGATGTTTGGCTTTTCGACAAACTTGGCAACCTCGCGAGCGGTTTCTGTGTCTTCGATTCGATTGCCGGTCTTGATGTAACCAAAGCCCACGGATGGTTCGGTCGGAGTGATTCCGATGGTCACGATTTTTCCGGTGGCAGCAACCTCGATGGCTTCGCGCACAGTTTTCTCAAATTTGGCACCTTCGACAATGACGTGGTCTGCGGCAAACGATCCAACAATCACATCTGGTTGGCGCTTGGCCAAAATTGCTGCCGCGAGCGCGATGGCAGCGGTTGAATCTTTGGGAGATTTTTCAAGAAACAGGTTTGCCGACACCAGGTCTTCGAGTTGGTCTTTGACTGCTTGCTGGTGAGCCTCGCCGGTGACCACAACAATGCGATTTGGTGGAGTCAGCGGCAGCAGGCGATCCCAGGTGTCTTGCAAAAGGGTCTGGCCCGAGCCGGTTAGGTCGTGCAAAAACTTAGGGGCAGCGGCTCGCGAAAGGGGCCAAAGTCGGCTGCCGATTCCGCCTGCTGGAATGATGCTGAAGAAGCGATCAATTGGGGCGCTCATAACCTAAAAACCCTAGCCGAATAAGGCAAAAACTGACAGGGGCGGGTTTTGCTCGCTTAGACTTAAGGCAGTTTTTGACGCTGTTTCTCAGCAATTCAACCAAGGAGGGCTTAATTGCCATCGAAGCCAGCAGGCACCCTGTATCGCGGAAAAGTGGGCATGTGGTCGTGGGTATTACACCGCATCACCGGTGTTGCCATTTTCTTCTTTCTACTGGTTCACGTTCTCGACACCTCGTTGGTTCGCCTCAGCCCTGAGGCCTATGACGTTGTCATCGCAACATACAAAACCCCGATCATCGGTTTGGCCGAGCTCGGTCTAGTTGCAGCAATTTTGTTTCACGCTTTCAACGGAATTCGAATCATCCTGATCGACTTCTGGTCGAAGGGTTCGAAGTATCAGAACGCCATGTTCTGGGTCGTTGTTGGAATCGCCTTCATCATCTTTGCCATCTTCACCCCGCGTCACCTCGGAAACGTTTTCGGATAAGGCAGAAGCAGAAAAATGACATTTGTTATTGAGCCACCACGCACCGCGAAACCCAAGCGCACCAACTGGGAGAAGTGGGGCTGGATCTACATGCGCGCCTCTGGTGTTGCGCTGCTGATTCTCGTCTTCGGTCACCTCTTTGCGAACCTCTGGGTTGGCGAAGGCATCAAGGCAATCGACTTTGCTTTCGTCGCAGGAAAGTGGTCTGACCCGTTCTGGCAGGTATGGGATCTCGCCATGTTGTGGCTCGCCCTGATTCACGGAACAAATGGAATGCGAACCATTGTTAACGATTACGCAGAGCGCGAGAAAACTCGCAAAACTTTGGTTTGGATTCTCTGGGCAACCTGCGCGGCTCTAATCGTGCTCGGCACCTTGGTTATCTTCACCTTTGATCCGTGCCCTGCGAATGGCACACCAGAAAACTTGCCGAGCTTCTGCCCGGTCAACCAGGCATAACAACAGAAATTAGGAACTAGTAATTGTCGAATCCGAAAATTCACTACTACCAATATGACGTCGTTATCGTTGGTGCCGGTGGCGCTGGCATGCGCGCAGCAATCGAAGCTGGGCCGCACGCCAAGACCGCGGTCATTTCAAAGCTCTTCCCTACCCGCTCGCACACCGGTGCAGCACAGGGTGGCATGGCCGCAGCCCTCGCCAACGTTGAAGAAGACAGCTGGGAGTGGCACACCTTCGACACCGTAAAGGGTGGCGATTACCTGGTCGACCAGGATGCCGCCGAGATTCTCGCGAAGGAATCTGTTCAGGCCGTTATCGACCTCGAGAACATGGGTCTGCCTTTCAACCGCACGCCAGACGGCAAGATCGACCAGCGTCGCTTCGGTGGTCACACCCGCGATCACGGCAAGGCTCCGGTTCGTCGCTCTTGCTATGCGGCCGACCGCACCGGTCACATGATTCTTCAGACCTTGTATCAGAACTGCGTGAAGCTCGGCATCGAGTTCTACAACGAGTTCTATGTTCTTGACCTCGTGATGAACAAGGTTGGCAAAGAAGAACGCCCATCTGCGGTTGTTGCCTACGAACTCGCCACCGGCGACCTGCACGTCTTTCAGGGCAAGAGCATCGTGTTTGCAACCGGTGGTTTCGGCAAGATTTTCAAGACAACTTCAAACGCACACACCCTCACCGGTGACGGCGTTGGCATCATCTACCGCAAGGGTCTTCCACTCGAAGACATGGAGTTCTACCAGTTTCACCCAACCGGTCTAGCCGGACTCGGAATTCTTTTGTCTGAAGCCGCTCGCGGTGAAGGTGGAATCTTGCGCAACGCATCCGGTGAAAGATTCATGGAACGCTACGCTCCGACCATCAAAGATCTTGCACCGCGAGACATGGTTGCTCGCGCGATGGCCAACGAAGTTCGCGAGGGTC
>JBEAWS010000042.1:0-3009 GCA_041160185.1 Actinomycetota bacterium | reverse complement strand
GACACCGACGTAGTCGATGCCATGCTGGCTAACCCGTGGGCGGTTGGCGATACCAACTCCATGGATGCCATCGTCATGAAACACGGAATGGTCGCCAAGATTGGTGCCGAGGGAGTGTTCGTAATCGGGCTGAAGTCGGGTCACGGTGTTGCGGTAAAAATCGCTGACGGATCACTTCGCGCTGCGCCGCTCGTTGCACTCGGTTTGCTACACCGCAATCAACTCATCACCGATGCCACCTATGGCGAGCTAAAGACCGCGCTCGCGGTCAAGTCACTCGGCGGCACTGAAGTCATCGGTGAACTCAGAATCACGCTGTAATCCGTGGTGATTTATGCTCTTATAAAGGGCGACAACTCGGGCAAAGGGGCAGGGAGACGCGCATGAAAAGACGAGAACTAATCGGCGGCTCTCTGGCGCTGGCGACACTTCTGCTCACCGGTCAGGCGGCTCAGGCAAGAGACATCAGCCTCGGCAAGGCAACCGATATCAAGGTGGGCGCAGCCAAACTCTTCACTATTGCCGGCAGCCGCATCCTGGTTTTTCGATCAAGCACATCACGCTACTCAGGCTTGATTGCCAGCTGCCCTCACGATGCAACAAACTTGCTCGCCTCACACGTTAAGTCTGCAAGGGTGACCTGCCCGAAAGATAAGAGCGCGTTCAACGCAAGCACCGGAAAACGAATCAGCGGGCCAAGCACAAAATCAATGCGCACTGTGCCAATCAAAGTGACGAACGGTTTTCTAATTGCAACTCTTGCGGCTGCAGCAACCGCATCACCAACTCCCACACCATCGAACTCGGCAGCCGGCGAAGAAATAGTAAAGAGCGCCAGGGTTCCGGTTGGCGGCGGCATCAAGGTCGACACAAAGCGCGGCGAGATTATGGTTGTGCAACCAACCGCCGGATCGTTCGCAGCGTTTTCGGTCATCTGCAATCACGGTGGTTGTGCGGTTAGCCGCGCAACGGCCACGGCAATCATTTGCACCTGTCACGGATCTGAATTCTCGACAGCCAACGGTTCAGTTATTCAGGGCCCGGCAACAAAAGCGCTAATGCAATACGACATAGTCGAGCGCGACGGCGCAATCTTTTTGCGATGAGAGTCGAGTAAGTTCGGCTATGCCTGTCATGCCAATGTTTCCACTCGGAACGGTTTTGTTGCCAGCGATGCCACTTTCTCTTCGTATTTTCGAAGAGCGCTATCTGAAACTCCTCGGCGATCTGGTGACCTCTGATAACCCCGAGTTCGGTGTTGTCTTGATCGAGCGCGGGCAAGAAGTCGGCGGAACCGACAAGCGCATGAACATCGGAACTATTGCGTCGGTCACCAACATCGGCACCCTCGATGAGTTCTATGGACTCGAGTCGGTGGGTGCGCAAAGGTTTCGCGTAAACGCTTGGCTGCCAGACGACCCATACCCGCTGGCCGATGTTGATCTGCTGCCCGATTTAATCTGGGATGAAACCCTCGCCCCCGCCCGAGTTCATCTAGAAACCAAGGTTCGAAGTCTGCTGGCCTTCGCAAGCGAGTTTGGCGACCTGCAATATGGCGCAGACACCGAGTTCAGCGAAGACCCAATCGATGCCTGCTGGCAAATGGCCGGTGTGCTGCCAATCGGGCAGCTTGACCACCGCGACCTGCTGCAGTCGGTTTCAGCCGAAGAACTCATCTCGAGAACCCTCGAAATCGTCAACACCGCCGATGAGACTCTCAGGCGCATGATGCAGCAGCAGTCGGGCGAAGACCCCGAGGGCGAGTAAAACTCTCAGCAAACCTGCTGACGGCAACGCCTAAACTTAGTCCATGGCAATGTGGGTTTGGTTAGCAGCTGGCGGGGCGCTGATGCTGGTTGAGTTAATGACGGCGAACCTTCTGTTCGCATCTTTGGCCGTTTCTGCCTTGGCAGCGGGTGCTGCCGCAGGGCTCGGTTTCGATGGCGTCGTGCAGACGATTGTGTTCGGTATCGCAGCAGTTGTTTCGCTATTCTTCCTTCGCCCGATTGCGCTGAAGCACCTGAAGAAAACGAGACCCGATGCAGCCACCAACACAGATGCACTAATCGGCGCTTTCGCATTCACCATGACCAGCGTGAGCGAAACCGGTGGGCAGATCAAACTTGCCGGTGAAGTCTGGACAGCCAAAACTGAAAGCGGATCAATCGCCGCAGATCAGAAAGTTTTTGTAACAGCAATTCGCGGAGCTACCGCAATCATCAAGGAGGCGTAATGCAAGAGTTTTTGGACTTTTTCAATGTTCTAGTTCTTCCAGTTATCCTCATCACGATTTTCGTCGTGATCCTTGCCCGCTCGATTCGCATCATTCCTCAGGCAAGCGCCGGAATTGTTGAGCGTCTCGGCCGCTACCACCGCACTCTAGATGCTGGTCTTGCGCTAATCGTGCCGTTCATCGACAGGCTGAAACCTCTCATCGACCTGCGCGAGCGAGTTGTCTCGTTTCCGCCACAGCCGGTAATCACGTCAGACAACCTGGTTGTCGAGATTGACACGGTTATCTACTTTCAGGTAACAAACCCGAAGTCTGCGGTTTATGAAATCGAAAACTTCATCACCGGTATCGAGCAGATCACCATCACAACCCTTCGAAACGTTGTGGGTGGCATCGACCTCGAGCAAACTCTAACTTCGCGTGACTCAATCAACAGTGCGCTGCGAGGCGTCTTGGATGAAGCGACAGGCAAGTGGGGTGTTCGCGTAAACCGCGTCGAGCTCAAGTCGATTGAGCCACCGCAGACCGTGAAGACCGCAATGGAGTTGCAGATGAAAGCCGAGCGCGAGCGTCGTGCCGTCATCTTGACAGCCGAGGGTGAGAAGCAGAGCCAGATTCTTACAGCCGAAGGTGCTCGCCAGGCTGCGATTCTGAACGCCGAGGGTGCCGCGAAGGCAATCGTCATCAAGGCAGAGGCAGAGGCAGAAGCCGTTCAGCGCGTTTTTGACGCGGTGCGTTCGGCAGACCTCGACGACAAGATGCTCGCATACCAATAC
>JBEAWS010000064.1:0-5401 GCA_041160185.1 Actinomycetota bacterium | reverse complement strand
CCGTGGCCTTCGCTATTCAACGTGGCCTGCCAGACATCTGGGTGGTTGGCTGGAGTTTCGGAACCGAACTGGCACTCAAGTATGCCGTCGACGAAGAAGTTCTTGGCGCGATTCTGCTCTCGCCACCGCTGCACAGAACCACCGACGAAGAGTTACTTCGCTGGAACCAGAGCCACAAGCGCCTTGTCGCGCTGGTGCCCGAGTTTGACGATTATCTAACGCCTGCCCAGGCAGCGTTGAGATTCTCGATTGTGCCAAAGCTCGAGATGGTTGCGGTTGAGGGGGCCAAACATCTGTGGGTAGGCGAAGCCGCAACTAAACGAGTTCTCGATGAAATAGTTCGGGTCGTTAACCCGAATAGTTATCCGTTACCGGACACTTTCAAAAACTAGACCGCGACCTCTTCGCCGTTCTGGCGGGGCATCCATACCTGTCGAATAATCAAGATGATCGACGCAGCAACCGGAATTGCAACGAGAGCTCCGAGAACGCCCAGCAGGGTTCCACCGGCGAGAGCCGCAACAACGACAACCGCACCTGGAACATCGACAGCCTTGCGCATAACTCTCGGGCTGATCAGGTAGGCCTCCACCTGAAGGTAGATGGCGTAATAGACCGCCGCGATTAGCGCGGTAACCGGTGAGGCAGAAAGCGCAACGAGTGTGATGATGACGGCACCTGATACTGGCCCAACCAAAGGAATAAGCGCAAAGACGAATGCGATGAACGCGAGTAGCAACGGAAACGGAACTCCAATTATGCTCATCATCACGAAACCGAGCAAAGCGTTGATGAACGCGATTGTCATCTGACCCATCACATAGCGACCAACTGAGTTGGCAACCTGCTCGCTGATGTTGATGAAGTTCTTGCGAGCCTTGTGATTGACCAACTTGTAGATCCACTGCTTGAAAGAGTCGAGCGAAGCCATGAAGTAGATGGCAAGAATTACAACAATCAAGCCGGCGAAGAATCCGTTGAAAATGCTGAGGCTAACCTGCACGACGCCACCGAGCATCGATGGCCAGTTCTTCGAGTCGCCCAAGAAGGTACCGGCCGAGTTGAGTGCGCTGCTGATAGCGCCACCGACCTGCTCGTCGAGGCTAAGCACCCAGTCAATCTGACCGATGCCGCTCAGAATCACCGGAGCCTGCTCTATAAAGTTGCCAGACTGCTGCACTAGGTTCGGGGTGACCGCCCAGATTAGGCCGCCAATGACTCCGAAGAACAAGACCACCACGGTCAAGATGGCCAGCGGACGCTTGAGCCAGCGCTTCTCGAGAAAGCTGACAACAGGGTCTAGACCGAGGGCGATGAAGATTGCGGCAAACACGTAGGTGATGATGCTGGCGATGGTGGCCACCATGTTGCCCAAAACCAGGGCGGTCAAGACTCCAAGCCCGCCGAGCAAGCCAATTTGAAAAGCGTTGCTGACCTTCATCTGGTTTGGCATGGATACCTCTTCTGTTACCTGATGTTCAGGTTAGTTTGCAAACGCTCAAAAACCGACTTTAGATTCTCTACATATTGAGAAACGGCTTCGCGCTCAACCTCGAGCCTTCTGAGTTTGGCTTCGGCTTCACGCAGTTCGGCTTCTGCCTTCGAGTGTGCATCCGTGACAATTGTGCGAGCCTCTGACTCGGCGGCTGCCAGCATGGCGTCGACCTTGAGTCTGGTTTCGTCGGTCGATCTCTTGTTTATTGAGCGCGCTGCGGCCTCGAGTGTTTCGGCCTCTAGTCGCGCAGCATTCGCGCGGGTGATCGCGGTGCTCAGCTGACCGTTGGCATCGTCGAGGTAGCGCTGAGTTGCGGCTACGGCCTCTTGGTGCTTGCGCAGGTAAGTCTGCTCGGCTTCAGAGCGTCGCGCGGTCAGCTCAAGCTCAAGATCGATGCGCGCCTGCTCGGTAATGATCGAGAGCGCACGGTTGTAATCGAGCGATGCATTGGCTTCGCGAGCCGCGATGAGTTTCTTCTCGGCCAGGTCTCGGTCAACTTTGGCTCGCAGCGCTTCAGTCTCGCGCTTAACGGTTGCTCGCAGTTTCGCCACTTCGGTTGCGATGGCACCACGGATTGCCCCGGCCTCACGAATTCCTTCATCGATGATTTCGGCTGCTTTTGATTTCGCGTCAGCGATTGACTGCTCGTATTCAATGTTTGCTGCGTTGATGATTCGATCGGCTCTGCGCTGTGCTTCGGCAACTAGCGCGTCGTAGTAACCCTTTGCCTCGTTGCGCTGGGTTTCTAGTTCTTCGTGCAAATTCTTTCGAGTGATGCTGGCTTCGGTTTCTGCCTCCAAAACCAAACGCTTGGCCTGCTCTTCAGAGGTGGCAAGAATCAGAGCTGCCTTCGCGCCGACGCCGGCATAGCTCGGCTCGCCAACTTCGGTTAGTTGACCCTCGGCAGCAAGCAGGCGGTTTGAGGTTTCGCGCAGTTCGCTGGCCAACTGTGCGTTTTGGGCGCTGAGCTGCAAGAGCTCGCGGCGCAGGTCGCGCAGGGCGTCATCGACCGAATCACGGTCATAACCCCTCATAACCAGGGGAAACTCGGTCTCGTCAGCGCTCAATTCAGGGCTCCTAGCCACTTCGGTAGACTTATCCACAGGCGTTTCGCCTCAGCCAAGTTTAGTCGGATTGGATTTTGCATGCGCTTTCTCATTGCCGCCGTGCTATTCACCGTCTCGACCGCCCTGATTCTCACCGGGCTGGCTCAGCGAACCATTCTGGCCCCGCCCAGCCAATACAACTTGTCGGTTGAACCGCAGTCGAGCGCAGCCTATGCGCTCATCCCGAACAATGTGCTCACGCTTCATCCGGGCGCTATAGAAGTAAAGGTCGACGGTGCTCCGCAGGCTTTCATCGCAACCGGCCGCGAGAGCGACATCCAAGCATTCATCGGTGAGTCGAAGCACATGAGCCTGGTTGCTGTGCCTTCGAAAAGTGACGCGTTGGCCAAGGATTTCGCCGGAACGGCTCCGACAATAAACCCGAGCAACTCAGATCTCTGGCGTTCGCAAGTTGAGGCGCAGCTAACCGCCAGCCACAAAGTTTCGGCAGACGATGGCGGAGCGGTTTTGATCGCGAGCAATGGGCTGGCGCCGATTCCCTCGAAAATCGAAATCATCTGGACACCGACCTTTGACCCGACCCCATCCGGTTTCCTAATTTGGATTGGTCTTGGGCTTCTTGTGGTTGCGGTTGTGCTGACGCTCTTCACTTTTAGAAGCATGCGCGTCAATCGCGGCCCGAGACGAAAAACCCCGAAAGCACCAAAGCCTCCGCGCTACAAATACCGAAGCGTGTTCAAGAGTCCGCAGCGCGGTAGACGATCTGCTCGTGGCTTTATCGCGATCACCGGTGGTGCGCTAACGCTAACTCTGCTTTCTGGATGCGCGTCGAACCCAGTGGTGACTCCGTCTCCGACCGCGGCAGACCAAACCGAGCCGGTCTCGCTGAAACCCGTTCAGGTGCAGCGCATCCTTGATGATATTTCGATTGTCGCGCGAGAAGCCGATGCTGCAAACGACAGACGAATTTTGGTGGAGCGCTTCGAAGGTGCCGCACTTGCCGTTCGCACCACCAACTATCAGCTTCGAGCTCGAAATGCGCGAATCGCTGGTCTGCAGGCGATTGCTGCAACACCGATTAAGTTCAACCTTCCGGCAGCGACATCGAGTTGGCCGCGAGTGGCCATGGCCGTAACCGACGAAGAGGGCGATACCGCATTGCCTCAGATGATTGTGATGCAGCAAGACAGCCCACGAACCAACTACAAGGTTTGGTTCACAATCCGCCTGATGCCAGGCGCTGAGATTCCTGCCGTGCCTTCCAGTGAAATCGGTGCAATTCCTGTTGATCCCGCTTCGCTCTTCCTGAAGCTCGAGCCAAACAAGCTTCCGATCGCCTTTGGTGACGTCTTGAACCTCGGGCAGGCCAGCCTGAGTGCTCAGCTATTCGACCTCGATAACGAGTTCTATCGACAGGTCTCGCAAGCTCAAAAAGACCAGGCCACGAGCCTAAACAACGCGAACATCCAGTATGCGCACCTGCTCGGCGACCCTAATGTGATTTCGATGGCAACCTCGAATGGAGGGGCCTTGGTGGCGGTTTATCAGCTCGATCGCTACACAATTCGACCAAAGCGCGCCAACTCCGCCGTGGCCGTGGGAGCTCAGGAGCGCCTCCTGCTCGGCGCCACAGGCTCGACCAGGGGAGTGCGTTCGGTCTATGGCGACATGCTGCTGTTCTATGTGCCACCGGCCGGCGATTCGAGCAAAATCGTGTTGCTCGGAGCCACCCAGGGTCTCATCAGCGTGGCGAGCCTCTAATGAGTGACCAGTTTTCAGCAAATCTTCGAGGCGCTGTAGATCTCTCGGCGCTTCGTCAGCCAAGCACTGCTTCGGCGGGCACGACTGCCGCCGCGAATCTCGGCGCTGCGACGCCGCAGAGCGGCGAACCGATTGCGGTTGCGTCACTAATCTCGGCGATGACTGAGAGCAATCTTCGTTACTTTCTTGAACTATCGAGCAAGGTCGTTGTGCTTGTCGATTTCTATTCGACTGCCGATGAATCGAGCGTCGCGCTAAGCGCAAAACTTGAATCGTTGATCGACGGTTTCGCCGGCAAAGTTGTGCTCTGTCGAGTCGATGTTGCCGAACAGCCACGAGTGGCCGAAGCTTTCGGCGTTACTGCACCTGCAACTTTGTTGGCGATGATGGCTGGTCAACCGGTTCCGCTTTTCTCCGGCGATCAGCAACTCGAGAAGATTCAAGAAATCTTCGAAAAACTTCTGGTAGTCGCCGCAAACAATTCGGTCACCGGTTCGGTCGTGGTTGACGCTAACGTCGAACCGGTGGCAAGCACCCCGCAGCTACCGCCAAAGCACAAGGCTGCTGTTGAAATTCTGAACGCTGGCTCGTATGCCGAAGCGAAGTCGCAATACCAACAGATTCTGAATGAGACACCGAGCGATCCGATTGCAGCCGCCGGTGTTGCCCAGTGCGAGCTGCTGCTGCGGTTAGAGGGCGTTGACGTCGACAAGGTTCTCAACACTCCGCCGCAGAATTTTGCTGACCTACTTGTCGCGGCCGATGCCTTGCTCGCGATCGGTGATTATTCTGATGCGTTCGAAGCACTGCTGGTCAACTTTGCCGAGGCAGTTCAAGAAGACAAAAATTTGATGCGCGAGCGACTCTTGCAGTATTTCGAAATTGTTGGCAAATCTACGCCAGAGGTTGTCGCTGCTCGAAACCGTCTAACCTCAATGCTGTTTTAGCTGCTTTTCGGCTTCAACCAGATTGCGCCCAGAGGCGGCAGGTTGACTCGAGCCGAATGCGGTTGCCCGTTGAGACCAGGCTGGTTTGCTCGCACGGTGCCAAAGTTGCCAACCCCAGAGCCGCCAAAGTC
>JBEAWS010000058.1:0-7414 GCA_041160185.1 Actinomycetota bacterium | reverse complement strand
ACCGCATAACCAAACTTGGGCTCTGGAACGCCAGAGCGGCCGGCCACGACAGCGACTTCGTTTTGGGCGTGCTCGACAAATTTGCCAAGTTTGCCGTGCCGACCTCGGTGCGCATCGACATCGCAGAGACCATGAACCGTTACGGCCGATTGAGCATTCGCCGAGACTCGCAGGGCGAACTCGAGCTCGTGAGCGAAGAGCCAGCCATCCTTGCTGAGGCAACAAAGCACCGCAAAATCGCTGAGCTACTCGATGGTCGCATTAGCCAAACCTCATTCAAGATTCAGCCCTGGGCGCGCGGGCAGGTCAAGCAAGAACTGCTCAAACTGGGCTGGCCGGCCGAAGACTTTGCCGGCTACACACCCGGCACTCCGCACGAGATTGCCCTCACCGATGGCACCTGGCACATTCGCGACTACCAGACCCAAGCTGTCGAAAAGTTCTGGCAGGGCGGCTCTGGCGTTGTTGTTCTGCCCTGTGGTGCCGGCAAGACAATAGTTGGCGCGGCCGCGATGTCGGTTGCAAAAACCAACACCCTGATCTTGGTGACCAACACCGTTAGCGCACGCCAGTGGAAAGCCGAACTGCTCAAGCGCACAACACTCACCGAAGAAGAAATTGGCGAGTACAGCGGGTCGATGAAAGAAATCAAACCGGTCACGATCGCCACCTACCAAATTCTCACGACCAAGCGAAAGAATGAATACGCTCACCTCTCGCTGCTCAACGCAAAAGACTGGGGTCTCATTGTTTACGATGAGGTGCATCTCTTGCCGGCACCGATTTTCAAGATGACGGCAGACCTGCAGGCTCGCCGTCGACTCGGTCTAACCGCAACTCTGGTTCGCGAAGACGGAAAAGAAGGCGACGTCTTTTCTCTAATCGGACCAAAACGATTTGACGCACCATGGAAAGAAATCGAAGCGCAGGGATACATCGCCCCGGCAGCATGTTTCGAAATTCGCATCGACCTTCCCGAAGAAGAGCGACTCAACTATGCGATGTCGAACCAAGAAGATCGCTACCGAATTGCGGCAACATCGCCGATGAAGATTGATGTGATCAAGCGACTGCTCGCCAAACACGCTGGCGAACCAACGCTGATTATTGGACAGTATCTCGATCAGATTCACACCATCGCCGACGCGCTGCAGATGCCCATGATTACCGGCGAGACTCCGGTCGATGAGCGCGAGCGCTTGTTCGAGCTATTCCGCACCGGGGCTATCACCACGCTGGTCGTGTCAAAAGTTGCCAATTTCTCGATTGATTTGCCGGAGGCATCCGTGGCGATACAGATCTCGGGCTCATACGGCAGCCGCCAAGAAGAGGCCCAGCGACTGGGCCGCCTGCTTCGCCCCAAGGCCGATGGCCGCAGCGCAAGCTTCTACACCCTCATCTCGAGAGACACGGTAGACCAAGACTTTGCCCAGAATCGCCAGCGCTTTCTTGCGGAACAGGGCTACAGCTACGAGATTCTCGACGCTTTCGACCTGTGAGTTTTCTCAACTCCCACGCAGATGATTGCCAGACTTCTCACAGCAAACTCGCTGAAACTTAGAGCATGGAAAACATCAAGGTACTAGTCGTCGATGACGAACCGAGCATCCGCGATCTTCTCAGCCGTCAGCTTCGTTTCGCTGGTTTCAGCGTTGCCGCTGTAGGCAACGGCAACGATGCGGTGCAAGCCGCCGAGAAGTCGACCCCCGACATCATTTTGCTCGACGTGATGCTGCCAGACATGAACGGCTTTAGCGTGACCAAGGCCATTCGTGCCAAGGGCATCAACGTTCCGGTGCTGTTTCTTTCGGCCCGAGACGAAGAGGCAGACAGAGTAACCGGGCTTACCGTCGGTGGCGATGACTACGTGACCAAACCATTCGGCCTTGATGAAGTGGTTGCGCGTATCCATGCAATTTTGCGACGCACAAAAACAGCCGAGAGCAGCACTTCGGTTATTGAAGTTGGCGAAATCAGAATCAACGAGGATGCCCACGACGTTTTTGTGAACGGCCATGTAGTCGAGTTCAGCCCAACCGAATACAAGCTGTTGCGCTTCTTAATCTCAAACCCAAACCGAGTGCTCTCGAAAGAGCAGATCATCGACCACGTTTGGAACTACGACTTCAACGGAGAAATGGGAATCGTCGAGTCTTACGTTTCTTACCTCAGAAAGAAACTAGACCCGGTTACCTCTGAGCCGCTAATTCGCACCAAGCGCGGCGTTGGCTACATGTATGTAGCGACTTCACCAAAGAAGTAAGTTTTTCTTGTGAAAGAGAAACTGGCCTCACTTAACGACCGCATTTCGCTGAGAATCAAGCTCACCGTTATGTCGATCGCTTTGATTGGCCTGCTGCTGACAGTTTCTAGTTTCGGCACGATCTCGCTGCTTCGCACATACCTTCAAGAAAACACCGACACCCTGCTAACCAGCACAGCGGTAGCGCTTGCCGATGAACAACCGCTGCTGCTCGAAGCAAGACTCGCCTCGAGAGAGGTGACCCTACCTCGACTGCCTAGCGACTACTACATCGCCTATCTCGACAATTCGGGATCGCTGCTAATCGGATTGGTGTCTTCGGCAAATGCCAAGAATGCGGTGCCTAACCTCAACGCATTCACCCTCGAGGCAGTAATTGCCACCGAGGGTCGCCCTTTTGATATCGACGTGAGCTCAAAGAGTGGCTACCGCGACCTTGGCAGCTGGCGAATGGTCGCCACCCCGCTAACCGCAGCTAGCGGCAGCCTGGTTATCGCCCTGCCAGACGTCACCAACGCTCGCCTGCTGGCCCAATACACCGCTATCGGAACCGGCTTCGGCTTCTTCTTGCTCACCCTCAGCGGCCTGGCAATTTGGCTGACCATCACCTCAGCCCTGCGTCCGCTGCGCGAAGTAGAGCGCACGGCAGCCATGGTCGCCGCCGGTGACACCAGCCAGCGACTGATGGCAGTCGACGAGAACACAGAAATCGGCAGGCTAAACGGCTCGCTCAACTCGATGCTCGACAGCATCGACAGCGCCATGTCTTCGCGCAATCGAGCCCTCGATCAAATGAAACGCTTCGTCGCAGACGCCAGCCATGAACTGCGCACTCCCCTGGTGACACTGCGCGGCTATGCCGAGCTTTACCGAATCGGGGCACTCAAGAAGAAGGCCGACATTGACGAGGCCATGACTCGAATCGAGAGCGAGTCGATTCGCATGACCGAATTGGTAGAGAACCTTTTGGCTTTGGCTCGCATGGATGAAACCACGCCACTCACGAAAGAGCCGAACGATCTCGTGAAACTTGCCAGCCTTTCGATTCGAGATGCGTCGGCAGGCGGTTCAAAGCAGAAAATCGAACTTATCGGCTTGGATGGAAAACCTCTCGCGCCAGACTTCGTGCTCGAAACCGAGGTCGACGCATCTGCCATGAGACAGGTTTTCACAAACCTTCTGGTCAACGCAGCAAAATTCTCAGAACCGAAGCAGCAAATCGAGATCGCTCTCGCCGAGGTTTCTGGCAAGGCGGTTATCGAGGTTCGCGATCACGGCGAGGGAATTCCCAAGGCGCTTCGCGAGAAAGTCTTTGAGCGGTTCTACCGCGCCGACAACTCGCGCAACCGCGAAACCGGAGGCAGCGGGCTTGGGCTCTCAATTGTGAAGACCATAGTCTTGCGTCACGGTGGCGATGTGAAAGCGCTCGAGACGCCCGGCGGCGGAGCCACCTTCAAAATCACCCTGCCGAAAAAGTAATTCACCGCATCGCTCGGGCTCAGAGTTGCCCACAGATTTTCTGATCTGGCAAATCGAGCCGCCCTCGAAGTTGATGATTGCTGCATGACCCAATTTCAAGTAGACAGCGAGCAGGTTCTCGCAGCAAACACCGCAATTCAGAGCACTATCGGCCGCGTGCAGAGCGACATCTCGGCCTTACACGCCCAGATGCAATCACTGCAAGATTCTTGGCGCGGCCTGGCGGCGAACCAGTTTCAAGAGTTGGCACTTCGATGGCACACCACCGCGACCGCGGTGCAGGCACAACTTGGCGAACTTGGCCAGGCTCTTGCCTACGCGGCTCAGCAATACGAAGAAATCGAAAACGCCAACCTGCGACTATTCGCAAGCTAGCTAAAGCAAAAGCGGGTGGCCCGAAGACCACCCGCTTTCAACTTTTGGTTTAGAAGTCCATGCCGCCCTGAGGTGCAGCTGGTGCTGCAGAGGCTGGCTGTGGCTTTTCAGCTACAACCGCTTCGGTGGTCAAGAACAATCCGGCAATCGATGCTGCGTTCTGCAGAGCAGAGCGAGTCACCTTCACCGGGTCGATGATGCCAGCGGCAACCATGTCGACATACTCTTCGGTAGCAGCGTTGAGACCGTGGCCAACCGGAAGGTTTGCGACGCGCTCAGCTACAACGCCTGGCTCGAGGCCTGCGTTGATTGCGATCTGCTTCAAAGGTGCCGAGATAGCAACGCGAACGATGTTCGCGCCAGTTGCCTCGTCGCCAGTGAGCTGAAGCTTTTCGAATGCAACCTTGCCAGCCTGTAGCAGAGCAACTCCACCACCGGCAACGATGCCTTCTTCTTCGGCTGCCTTGGCGTTGCGCACTGCATCTTCGACGCGGTGCTTGCGCTCTTTAAGCTCAACCTCGGTTGCGGCACCGGTCTTGATGACGGCTACACCGCCAGCAAGCTTGGCTAGACGCTCCTGCAACTTCTCGCGGTCATAGTCGCTGTCGGTCTTCTCTAGTTCGCGACGAATCTGCTCGACGCGACCCGCGATTGCCTCTGCTGTTCCGTCACCCTCAACAATGGTGGTCTCATCCTTGGTGATGACTACCTTGCGAGCGCGACCTAGAAGGTCAAGCGTGGTGTTCTCTAGCTTTAGGCCAACCTCTTCGGCGATAACCTGACCACCGGTGAGAATTGCGATGTCCTGAAGCATTGCCTTGCGGCGGTCGCCAAAGCCTGGTGCCTTGACTGCAACCGACTTGAAGATTCCGCGAATTTTGTTGACGATCAAAGTCGCAAGCGCTTCACCCTCAACATCTTCGGCGATGATCAACAGCGGCTTGCCAGACTGCATAACCTTGTCAACGACAGGTAGCAAATCTTTCATGCTTGAGATCTTCGAGTTTGCGATCAAAACATATGCGTCTTCTAGAACCGCTTCTTGGCGCTCTGGGTCGGTGACCATGTATGCCGAGATGAATCCCTTGTCGAAACGCATTCCTTCGGTTAGTTCTAGTTCGGTGTTGAAAGTGTTTGACTCCTCAACGGTGACAACACCTTCTTTTCCGACCTTGGTGATTGCTTCTGCAATTAGCTCACCGATGTATGGGTCGCCTGCAGAGATAGATGCGGTAGCAGCGCGCTGCTCTTTTGTGCTGACCGGCTGAGCGATTACGTGAAGCTCAGCAATGACAGCGGCAACGGCCTTGTCGATTCCTCGACGCAAAGTGATTGGGTCGGCTCCGGCTGCAACGTTACGCAGACCCTCGCGAACAAGTGCCTGAGCGAGAACGGTTGCAGTTGTGGTTCCGTCACCAGCGACATCGTCGGTCTTCTTGGCAACTTCTTTTACCAACTCTGCGCCGATGCGCTCGAATGGGTCTTCGAGTTCGATCTCTTTAGCAATCGAAACACCATCGTTTGTGATGGTCGGTGCGCCCCACTTCTTTTCTAGGACAACGTTTCGGCCACGTGGGCCAAGGGTTACCTTTACGGTGTCGGCGAGGATGTTCAAGCCGCGCTCGAGACCGCGACGAGCTTCCTCGTCAAATGCGATGATTTTTGCCATTTTTGGGTTTCTCCCGTTTGGTTAGTTCGTTGGCACTCTCTGATGTGGAGTGCTAATCCATTTTGGCACTCTAACCCCGAGAGTGCAAACCCAAAATCTGGCCGTTAAATGCGAAAAGACCCCGCATTTGCGGGGCCTTCTCAAGACTGTGGTCTTAGATTGCGACTACGTTGTCTGCCTGCTTGCCCTTGTCGCCATCCTTGATGTCGAAAGAGACGCGCTGGTTTTCTTTTAGTTCCTTGTAGCCATCGCCCTTGATCGCTGAGAAGTGGACGAAAACGTCTGCTCCGCCATCTTCAGTGATAAAGCCAAAACCCTTTTCAGAGTTGAACCACTTTACGGTTCCTTGTGCCATTCCATACTCCTGTTGCTGATAGACAAACCCGGAAACCGGATTTGAGTCGAACGGCAAATGAAGCGGATGCTGCGTACTGTTACGACCATTTTCAACCCTAGCCCTTCGTCTATGCGAATAACAGGGCAAAAGAGACATTTCTTTCTTGTTATCGAAGTGTAATCAAGACGGGAAACTGCCCTTTTTACTTCAAATCGTTGCCCAAGACCACGGTTATGGCATCGGCAAACTGATCAGAGACCAACACCGTGCCCACCTTCAACCGGCCAACAATCGACTCTGCCGCAGCTTGATTGGCGGTTGACCTGATGTGCACGACAGTTTTTTCGCGCTCGGCTCGCTCGATTGGCGAGTAGTTCGCCGCGGTAGCCACGTTGAACCCGGCATTCGAAAGCGCTAGCGCCCACTTCGCCGCGAAGCCATCCTGGTCGGTGGCATCTAACACAACGACGATTGGTTTTTGCACCTCGACTGCCGGTTGGGCAACAACCGTGCTGCTGTCGGTGAAGAGGTTCAAGCTGTCGAGACCCTTGAGCCCGCCATAACCAACCAGGGCCACGAGTGCAGAGAGCGAAGCAATCTTGAAGAACTCGAAAACTCGATTCTTAGCCGTGCGACGAACGCGGTGGCGGCCACCGTGTTCGGGGGCAGCGTCAAACTCATCCTTGGGGAATTTATCTGACATGGCTAGGTTTTCTCTTTCGCACTCGTCCTAATATTAGGACTCGATTCAAATTCGAACGGAGTTTTCATGAACTACTCAGTAAACAAGAGTGACGACGAATGGCGCGCTGAACTCAGCGAGTTTGAATACCACGTGCTGCGCGAAGCTGGCACCGAGCGCGCCTTCACCGGCGAGCTGCTCGAAGAAGCCAGGGTCGGAACCTTCTCTTGCCGCGGTTGCGGCGCGGAGTTGTTCAAGAGCACAACCAAGTTTGATTCGCACTGCGGTTGGCCAAGTTTTTACGAACCAAAGGCAGGCGATGCTGTCGAGCTAATCGAAGATCGTTCGCACGGAATGGTTCGCACCGAAGTTCGTTGCGCCGCCTGCGGTTGCCACCTGGGTCACGTCTTCGAAGACGCGCCGCAGACCCCCACCGGCGATCGCTACTGCATCAATTCGGTCAGCATTACTTTCACCGAGGGCTAGGATTCTGTCATGAGTGATTTCAATGCAGGCAAATTTGCAAAAAACGTAAAAAAGAAAGTAAAGAAAAACTTGAAGAAGTCAAAAGTTAACGTTGAAGTTGGCAAGAGTGGCTCGGCCTTCTAT
>JBEAWS010000048.1:0-10774 GCA_041160185.1 Actinomycetota bacterium | reverse complement strand
ACAAACCCGAATCGACTTCGTCGCGTTGATCGATTTATTGCAGCTCTTGATGTCGTTCGAAACAAAAACGCCGTCGTGGTCGACCTCGGTTTCGGCGCCAGCCCAATCACCGCGGTTGAGCTCTTGCAACGACTAAGCAAAGTGAATCGTCAGGTTCAAGTTATCGGCGTCGAAATCGATCGCGAACGAGTCGAACGAGCCCGAGAGTTTTCTGCAGAAAACCTTCACTTCGTTCACGGCGGTTTCGAAACTCCTCTGCCGATCGAAGTTGGTCAAAGCCACGCCACTGTAATTCGAGCTTTCAACGTCTTGCGACAGTATGACGAAGAAGAAGTTCTCGGTGCGTGGCAAATCATGCAGGGTCGCCTAACCGAACACGGTTTGCTGGTCGAAGGCACCTGCGATGAAATTGGGCGGCTCAGCAGCTGGGTCACTCTCGACTCGAAGCGCTCACTCTCGCTCACGATTTCGCTCAGGCTTCGCGGTTTAGATTTGCCGAGCAAAGTTGCCGAGCGATTGCCAAAGATTCTGATTCACAAAAACATCGAGGGCGAGAAAATTCACGCCTTCTTAACCGCGCTCGACGCCGCTTGGTTGAAACATTCGCCGCTCGCGGTCTTTGGTGCATCCCAGCGCTGGATAGCGGTCTGCAAAGAGCTGCGCGAAGCCGGCTGGCCGCTGGTCGGTGACTCGAAGCGCTGGAGACTCGGCGAACTCAGCGTCGACTGGGCAGCGGTCGCGCCGGGTAGCTAGAGACTGTGCAACTGGGCCGTGGGCAACTAGACCTTGGGCAGCTCGGCGCGGGCGTCTTCTTCGCTCATGCCGCTGGCACAGAGCAGGTCGACCAACATTGGGCGCAGCAGCAACAGAGCACTGGCCTCGCTCAGCTGGTCTGCGATGCCGAACTTCTTGGGGTCGAGCTGGCGAATGATGTCGGTGAAGCCCTCTTGAGCCAACTGGCGCTTCTCAGGCTGCTCTAACCCCTCGGCCAGCAGCGAGACGCTGGCTGCGATCTGGTCTAGCAGGTCGGCGAGGTATGGGCGACTCTTGCCGTCTCGAAGCAAAAAGTCGACCCTTCGAACCACGACGCGAAGGTTGCGCATGGCTAGATCCATGCCTCTGAATACTCGAACCTGCTCTGATAAATCTTCGCGATGCTTGCGAAGAAAAGGAGATACGCGAGAAATAGAAATCGCGGTGTCGAGCGACATGCGCCAGTTGTCGATCAGCGGCTGGCTTCGACGAACTCGGCTAAGCGCTTCATCGGCCACCTTCACATCGACGGTCAACAGAGCTGTGCGCAGTGAACTCAGCGAGCCCAGGAACATGTCGAAGAGTCGGTCACCGTCTTTGATTGCCATGGCCCTCGGGTTTCGCGGAATCAGCGCGGTGACAGCAAGCGCAACCAGACCCCCGATGATGCCGTCAACGCTTCGCATGTAAACCCCACCGTCGGGTGCCGGCAATAGAAAGACCAGCATCGACTGAATGCCCACGGTGATTGCAAAGGCCGCGCTTGGGTTGACGAATCTGGCGAGCGTGAAACAGATGATGAGTACGGCTGCCATTTGCCACAGACCCTGGCCGAAAAAGTTGAGCAGGGTTTCGCTCAGCGCGATTCCAAAAATCATTCCGGCAGCGGTTTCGAGAACTCGTCTCGGTCGAGCATCGCGAGTGAAACCGAGCGACGTGATGCTTACCGTGACGGCTAGCAGTGGTGTTACATGTGAAAGACCGTAGTGCGAAATCGAATAGGCAATGACGGCAGCAAAAGTTATCTGCAGAATTGGTGCAATCGATTCGATGACTCGTTGAATCGAGTCTCGAAAGTTGAACTTCAGTTTTGGTTTTCGCAATTACTTGCCTAACAGGTTGGCGCGCTTTTCTTTCATGTTTGCTGCGGCACCAGCGGTTGGCGGAACGATGGTTTCTTGGCTGGCTGCAATTTCGCCACCCTCGGTTTTGACGAACAGCGCGGCCTTCTCATCAACGTTTCGCCCGATGAGAGCCAAGGCGATTGGGCCGAGTTCGAAGTGCTGACCGATGGAGGTGATTCGCCCTACCTCGGTGTCGGTGCCACTGACGAACACCTTGTCGCCGGCGTCGGCGAGCGAGTGCCCAGAGCCATCGAGGTGCAGCATGGTCAGTCGGCGAGGCGGGTGGCCGAGATTGTGCACCTTTGCCACGGCCTCTTGACCGCGGTAGCAGCCCTTCGACAGGTGCACAGCGCTGCTCAGCCAGTCGAGCTCGTGAGGCAGGGTCTTGTCGTCAAGCTCATTTGGCTGTGCGGGGCGATGCGCCGCAACTCGAAGGGCCTCGAGAGCTAGCGCGCCAGCCTGCATGCGGTCGGCCAAAACGTCGTCGAGCGAAGCTTTCGAAACCAGCGAGAGGTAGAAGTTCCAGGGGCCACGACGAAGCGGGCCAGTCGAGCTCTCGGCGTAGCGAACACTGCCGACCGGCTCGGCCATCCATGGATCTTGCCAAACCAACTGCTGATCATTCGAGATCGCAGCGCCGGCGAGTGGCTGACCGAAGCTGGCTACGATAACCAATTCTTCGGCGAGCGACACCTCGACTTTGCTGCGAAAAATCATCTGATCAAACCAGGCCAAAAGTTTCTCGGCGTGAGCGGCGAAAACAATTAGCCAGGCGTTTTCACCATCGTCAATGATTTGAATGTTTTCTTCAATGCGACCGTTTGCATCGAGCAGCAGCGCATCGGCGCTCTGCCCCGGCTTGATGTTCAACAAATTCTGCGAAAGCATGGCGTGCAGCCAGGTGAGTCGATCTTTACCCGAGACGCGAATAACCGACTTGTCATCGACGAGCGAGACTCGAGTTGAATCGAGTAACTCGCGCTGTTCAACCAGCGGGTTATCAAAGTGAGATTTCAAAAGCTGCCGATCTTCTATTCAACGCGTTCGAGACGCGCAGAGGCGTGAGGGGCGAGGTCGCTGCCGGGCAACGCGATATCCCAAACCCAAAGCAAAGCATTTTCAACCAAACCAAACATGCGGGTTGAGTGGCGATAAACGCGAGCACCTTCGAATGCCGTGCCAGCATAAGACGCCAAATCGATTCGCGCGCCCTTGATGACGCCATCGTAGAGTTCGGCGAACCCACCTGGCTGAAGTGTCGAAACTTGAATGTTGAAACCACCCGACTCATTGCGAAGTTTCTCGAGATCTTCGTGAGTCGCAATCGACGGCTGGCCGTCTCCGAGCAGAAAACCCGGGCCGTGATCTGCCGGCTCAGCTGGTCTGGCCAAACGCCAGTAGCCAAGCTCACTTGGAAGTTTGGTTTCGCCATCGCCGATTAGTTGGGCGCTTGAGATGTAGGTGAGAACGCTGTGACCGTCGTGAGCGAATTCGATTCGCTGACTGAATTCGCGGTCAACCGCCGTCTCTGAGCCCTCCGGGCGGTAGTTGATGATCCCGGTGCCCTCCCACTTGCCAACTAGAAAGGCAAATGGAGTGAGCTCCAGAGGAAGGTCTTCTGGAAAGACGAACAACTACTTCTGGCCCTTGAAGAGTTTGTAGAGAACGAGTGCTGACACTCCCGCAATCGCAAGGGATGCCAGTACCAACAGGCCTGTGAAAAAGATTTCGAGCGCTAGCTTCATGCCTTAATTCTAACCACGCAACCAGACGAACGCCGTGGCAAGGGTGAGAATCAGGTAGCTTCCGCCGCCAACGTAGACGAGTCGGCGAACGAAACCCCGGGGCTCAGCCCGAAAAAGTTGAATCATTGAGACGAAGGCTAGCGAGCCAGCAAGGATGGCCGCGAACGGACCCAGAATTCTGTCGGCAGGCACCTGCACAACCAGCAAGACGGTAAAGAATGCGACGGCGAGCCAAATCAAAATGATTTCGAGCCAGTTCTGTTTCACGCTCTAATCATGCCTTAAGCCGAGGTTTCGCTTGGCTATGCTTGAGACACCAGTTTGGAGAGACATGGCCCAAATTCTGATTTTGACGGCGTCGGCCGAGTCAGAAGTTCTGCCCGCCCTTCACCTGCTCAGCCACAAGTTTCGCGCCATCCCAGCCGAACCGGCCAGCCTGGTTAACGCCCCAAGTGCCGATCTCATATTTCTAGACGCGCGTCACAACCTCGCGGCCGCAAAGTCGATTGCCAGACTGCTCAACACCACCGGCCTGATCACCCCTTTGCTCGCGGTGGTAACCGAAGGCGGTCTCGCTGGGATCTCTGGCGAATGGGGTGTCGGCGACATAATTCTCGACAGCGCTGGCCCAGCAGAAATTGACGCGCGAATTCGTTTGGCATTGGCCAGACAAACTGACTCGCGTGACGGTGAACAGATTCAGACCTCTGGCATCAGCATCGACGAAGGCAGCTACACCGCTCGCGTTCACGGCAAACCCCTAGACCTAACATTCAAAGAGTTCGCGTTACTCAAATTCTTGGCGCAGCATCCGGGCCGGGTATTCACCCGCGACCAGTTACTCAGCGAGGTTTGGGGCTACGACTATTTCGGAGGCACCAGAACCGTCGACGTACACATCAGGCGGTTGCGTGCAAAGCTGGGCGACCTAGAGTCACTGATTGGCACCGTGCACAACGTGGGTTACCGCTTCGCGCCTGCACCCGAAGATAATTTCTCGGCTACCGCCCGTTAAGGCATTCGTGGCAGACTTGGGGCTATGTCTGACGAAACCATGGCCATCGACCTCATCGATGACTCGAACGGGCTACCCTCAGACCGCTTTCTAGACCGCGAACTCAGCTGGTTGTCTTTTAACCAGCGCGTGCTTGAACTGGCCGAAGACCCAGACCTTTACCTTCTCGAGCGGGTTAACTTCTTGAGCATTTTTGCCTCAAATCTCGATGAATTCTTCATGGTTCGCGTGGCCGGCCTGAAACGACGCCTTGCCACCGGACTTGCCGTCAATTCGGCAACCGGCCTAGATCCAGCAGAGGTGCTTACCAACATCAGCCGAGAAGCGCACATCTTGCAAGAGCGCCACGCGCGCCTGTTTAGAGACGAGATCGAGCCAGCTCTCGGCGCAAACGGCATTCGACTTGTGCACTGGCACGAACTAGAAGACAGCGAAAAGTCAGCGCTGCACAGTTACTTTCAGCGACAGATTTTTCCGGTGCTCACTCCGCTTGCTGTCGACCCCGCTCACCCGTTTCCATACATCTCAGGTCTTTCGCTCAACCTCGCGGTCGTGGTTCGAAACGAGCAGCAAGACACAGAGCATTTCGCTCGTGTGAAAGTTCCGCCGCTGCTTCCGCGCTTCGTGAGAATTCCTGGCAGCAACTCTTCGTATGACGTGAAGTATGTTCCTCTCGAAGAAATCATCGGCGAGTTTTTGTCGCAACTGTTTCCGGGAATGACCGTAGTTCAGCATCACGCGTTTCGCGTCACCAGAAACGAAGACCTCGACGTTGATGAAGACGAAGGTGAAAACCTTCTCGTCGCGCTAGAAAAAGAATTGCTGCGCAGAAAGTTCGGCCCACCGGTTCGACTCGAGGTTGCCAACGACATCAACCCAGAGGTTCTAGACCTGCTGATGCACGAACTAGACATCACCGACGAAGACGTCTACCACCTGCCGGCACCGCTCGACCTTACCGGTCTTGCCGAGATCGCTTTTCTGAACCGACCAGAGCTTCAGTACCCGAAGCATCCGAGGATTACCAACCGCTATCTGCACGCCGGCGAAGACGAGAAAATCGACATCTTTGCGGCAATTCGACAGCGCGAAATTTTGCTGCACCACCCCTACGAATCTTTCACAACGTCGGTTGTTGCCTTCTTGCGAGCCGCGGCCGCAGACCCAAATGTGCTAGCTATCAAGCAAACCCTTTACCGAACCAGCGGTGACAGCCCGATTGTCGACGCGCTGATCGACGCCGCCGAGGCGGGCAAGCAGGTTTTGGCTCTGGTCGAAATCAAGGCGCGCTTCGACGAGCAGGCCAACATCACCTGGGCCAGAAAGCTCGAGCAGGCCGGAGTTCACGTGGTTTACGGCATCGTGGGCCTGAAGACCCACTGCAAGCTGGCCCTGGTCATTCGCCAGGAGGGCAGCGCACTGCGACGCTACTGCCACATCGGCACCGGAAACTACAACCCAAAGACCGCGCGCTTCTATGAAGACTTCGGGCTTCTCACCTCGCGTGAAGCCGTTGGCGAAGACCTCACTCGCCTCTTCAACCAACTGTCGGGTTACGCGCCCGACGCATCTTTCAGAAGCCTGCTGGTTTCGCCAAACGGTGTGCGCGACGGTCTGATCGATTTGATCAACAAAGAAATTGAATTCAAAAAGCAGGGCAAGGATGCTCGCGTGCGCATCAAGGTCAACTCGTTGGTTGACGAAAAAATCATCGACGCGCTTTACCTTGCATCGCAGGGCGGTGTCAAAGTTGAGATTTTGGTCAGAGGAATGTGTGCGCTAAAGCCAGGTGTCTTTGGCTTGAGCGAAAACATTGAGGTGCGATCGGTTCTCGGCCGCTACCTTGAGCACTCACGTGCCTTCGCATTCAACGGGGGCGGCGACCCCGCGGTCTTCATCGGCTCGGCAGACATGATGCACAGAAACCTCGACCGCAGAGTTGAAGCATTGGTGCGACTTGTGCAGCCAGACCACATCCGTGAAATCAATGAGGTGTTCGATTTGGCAATGTCGCCGCAGTCAGCATCGTGGAGTCTCAGTGCCAAAGGAACTTGGACCAGGCGCCAGTACGCAGAAGATGGCACTCGCCTGGTTGATGTTCAAGATCAGCTCATGAAACAGATTCACTCGAAGCGAAACGCACGATGACCGTTGTAGCAGCGGGCGCCATTCTGTGGCGCCTAGAAAAAGGCGAGCTCAAATTAGCGATCATTCACCGTTCGCGTTATGACGACTGGAGTTGGCCAAAGGGAAAACTCGACAAGGGTGAGACCATCGCCGAGGCCGCGGTTCGCGAAATTCGTGAAGAGACCGGTCTGAGAGTTTCGCTCGGTGTCTATCTCGCCGAGATCAATTACAAACTGCAGAACGGCGACAAGAAGCAGGTTCATTACTGGGCGGCTCGAGTGACCGACAAGGCGCTGGCCGACAGCAAGTTCAAGCCGAGCGAAGAAGTTGCGAAGGTTGACTGGAAGACCCCGCAGCAAGCCAAGAAACTGCTGAGCTACGAATTCGATGCCCAACCACTCGAGGTTTTGCTCGGTCTTTTCGAGCGAGGGCAACTAGACACTCGCCCGCTGATTGTTCTGCGTCACGCCAAGGCCATGGCTCGCTCCGATTGGCGCGGCGGCAAAACCGTTGACGATGGCAAGCGTCCACTGCATGACTTCGGCAAGCAGCAGGCAAAAGCACTGATCAAGCCACTGGCGGCATTTGGCATTAAAAAGGCGGTAACCAGCCCCTGGAAACGCTGCCGAGACACCGTTCTGCCCTTTGCTGAGAAGCACAAAGTGACCCTCGTTGAGCGTTCGCAACTGAGCGAACTCGGCAACTCTAAGCGCCCGGCAAGAACCAGCAACGTGATTGAAGATGTGCTGGCCAGCAACAAGTCCACCGTGGTTTGTTCTCACCGACCGTCACTGCCGACAATTCTCAACACCATATCGAACTACGCCTCGGCAGACCTAAAGCGCTCAATCGGCGCTGCCAGCACACTGCGGCCAGGTCAAATGCTCGTGGTGCACCTGAGTCGCACCAGCAAAAAACCACGCGTGATTGCCGTTGAACTTCAAGAATCGATTTTGGTAGCAGACTAGACCCATGAGCGAGATAACCCAAGGTCTAAAGACACTCAAGACTCGCACTGGCAAGCCCGCCCTGGTTTTGGTCACCGGCGCTACCGGCTACATCGGTGGTCGACTGGTAACCCACCTCTTGGATGTCGGCTACCGAGTGCGAGTTTTTTCAAGACAAGCCGAAAGACTGCGCGATTATCCGTGGATTTCAAAAGTCGAGGTAGTCGAAGGCGATGCCAATGATGTTGCCGCACTAGATCGAGCGCTCAAGTCGGTTGACGTCGCCTACTACATGTTGCACGCGCTAAATCTGATGGAAGACTTCGTCAACGAAGAAAAAGTTTTGGCCGAGAAGTTTGCGGCGGCGTCGGTTGCCAACAAGGTGAAGCGAATCATCTACCTGGGCGGAATCATCACCGCGGGTCAAGAGCTTTCACCGCACCTCGCATCTCGCGCACTCACCGGAGAAATTCTTCGCAAGTCTGGTGTGCCCACAATTGAACTTCGCGCCGGTGTCGTTATCGGTTCTGGCTCGGCATCGTTTGAGATGCTGCGCAACCTAACCGAACGTTTGCCAATCATGACGACACCAAAGTGGGTGCTCAACAAAATTCAACCGATTGCGATTCGCGACATCTTGCGCTATCTGGTCGGCGCTGCAGCTATCGACAAGAAAATCACCGGGGCATTCGATGTCGCTGGGCCAGACCTGTTTACCTACGCAGAAATGATGCAGCAGTATGCCGAAGCCGCTGGGTTGCGACGTCGAATCATCATTCCGATTCCGGTGCTAACCCCAAGACTCTCAAGCGGCTGGGTTGGCCTGGTCACGCCGGTGCCGTTTCAGCTTGCCCGTCGACTTGTCGACAGCCTCAAGAACGACGTAATCGCCGACAACACCGAGATTCGCAAGCTGATTCCAGACCCACCAAACGGGTTGACTTCGTTCAAAGCTGCCGTAACGCTGGCGCTGACCCGCCTGAAGACCTCGAACGTGCAGACCCGCTGGACCGACGCCTCGGTGCCGTACGCGCCTTCTGACCCGTTGCCGACCGACCCGGATTGGGCCGGTGGAAGCCTCTACACGGATGTGCGAACCGTGAAAACCGAAGACTCGATCGAGACGGTGTTTGCCCGAATTGAAGGAATTGGTGGCGATCACGGATACTCAACAGCCACCTGGGCTTGGCAGCTGCGCGGCCTGATGGATCGCCTAGTTGGCGGTGTTGGCTTGCGCCGCGGTCGTCGCGACCCAGATCACTTGGTGGTACACGAAGCGCTCGACTTTTGGCGCGTTGAAGAAATCAAGCGACCAAATCTTTTGCGCCTTCGCGCAGAGATGAAGATGCCTGGTCGAGCTTGGCTCGAGTGGACGGTTCTTCCAAACAAAGACGGCAAGGGTTGCACGGTTATTCAGCGCGCGCTCTTCGTGCCTCGCGGACTCTGGGGCCACCTCTACTGGGCGGCAGTGTTCCCAATGCACGGATTAGTGTTTCCGTCGATGGCTAAGAACGCTGCGCACGGCAAGCGCTAATCAGATTTCAAAATGAAGAAGACTCCTCTTATTGCCGCACCCGCGCTGATTTCAGTTGCGATTATGTGGGGCGCTGCTTTTGTCTTAATGAAACCCGCAATCGAGAAGCAACCGATTTTTGATTTCTTAGCAACCCGCTTCACAATCGCTGTTCTCGTCATGATTCTTGTTCGTCCGAGCGTTCTCAAGTTGATTCGACTAGACATGCTCAAAGTTGGTGCACCGCTCGGAGTAATTCTCGGTGGCGGTTACATTACGCAAACAATCGCGCTGCAAGAAACCACAGCGGCAATCACCGGATTTCTAACCGGCTTATATGTCGTGCTGACACCCCTGTTTGCTTGGCTGGCATTTCGCCAAAGAGTTGCGCGCAAAGTTTGGGCCGCTGTAACGCTGGCAACCGCGGGTCTCGCTCTCATTTCGATCACCGGGCTGTCGATACAGGTTGGTCAAATCTGGGGCGTAATTTGCGCGGTGCTTTTTGCCGCTCACATTGTTGGGCTTGGCAGGTGGAGCCCCGGCCGTGACGCCTACGCGCTCACCGTCTTGCAACTCGGTTTTGCCGGAGTGGTCTGCTGGATCGGAGCTCTAGGTGATGGCTATCAGGCTCCCCCAACCGACGATGTCTGGTTTGCCGTTCTCTTCACCGCTGTGCTGGCGACGGCCTTCGCGTTCTTCATTCAAACCTGGGCCCAGGGCATCATGGATGCCTCTCGCGTGGCAATCATTCTCACCTCTGAGGTGGTCTTTGCCGCCGCGATCTCGGTTGCGGTCGGCCAAGAGATTCTCACCCTTCAGACCCTGCTCGGAGGCGCACTGATGGTCGCCGCCATGCTGCTGGTCGAGTGGCCCAGCCGCCGATCTAAAGCCCTCTAGGGATAGACCACGCCAACCTGGCGTCGAATCTCTTCACCAATTCGAATGCCCTCGACCACGTCGGCGTGGGTGTGCAGGGGAGACTCAAGTAACCCCTCGCTGATGAACTTGGCCATGTAGGTCGCCTGATAGCTCAGACCCTCGTGCGCAACCACCCCGGTTTCGTCTGTCCAACGCGGGCCGTGCGAATTGAAAAGCGCGGGGCGCAGTTCGAGCGATGTTGGAATGAAGAACGGTCCATCCAAGGTGAGAACGCCAGCGTCACCCGTTATCGATGCGATTGTCGGAATGTGAGAGTGACCAGAGGTTGCAAGAATAGCTCGCGCACCCGAATCATATTCAAGGATGGCCGCCGCCATGGCTTCGACGTTTTCGTTGTGCATTTTGCCGCCCGCGATTATCCGTGAAGGTGAACCGAGAACCATCTGCGCAAACGAGATCGGGTAGATGCCCATGTCCATGACGATTGAAGAATCTTTCATCCAGAGTCGCGCGATCTCGCGATTGTCTTGACCGAAGTCCGACTGCAGCATTGTGATTTCGCCGAGAGTTCCGGCGGCAAGCAACTGACGAATAATCGAAGCCTGCGGAAGGTATCTGCTCCACATCGCTTCCATCGCGAGAACACCGGCGGCTTTCGCTTCGGCATAGAG
>JBEAWS010000035.1:0-2963 GCA_041160185.1 Actinomycetota bacterium | reverse complement strand
TCTATCTCGAACGGCGAGCCGTTCAACACGAGGGCAACGTCAGACTTCTCTTCCTTGAGCTTGCCAACCGGGCCACCCTCCTGCCAGATGTCTTCGCAGATCAACAACGAGAACTTTAGGTCGCCAAGTTCGAAACTAATCAGTTGGTCGCCGGGCACGAAGATGCGGTACTCGTCGAAGACTGAGTAATTCGGCAGGTGGTGCTTGGCATAGCCGGCCCAAACCCGACCCTCACGAATCAGCACGGCGGCGTTTTGGGCCATTGCCCAAGGGCTGCGATGTTCCTCGGCAACAATCGCTGGCGTGCCAAGTACAACCACGACCTGGCCGAACCCGCTTTCGTTCAGTTTGAGGGCAAAGTTCTTCACGGCTTCTACGCTGTCGTTGAGAAAGCTCTCTCGTGTGGCGAGGTCTTCAATCGGATAACCCGACGCCATCATTTCTGGAAAAACCACGAGGGCAGCGCCCAGTTCGGCAGCTTTTTCGACGTTCTCTAGGCACTTGCGCAAATTGCCCTCAAGGTCGCCAACCACAGCGTTGGTTTGGGCTAGGGCAATGCGAATCGCGGGCATAACCACTAGCCTAATAGCAGGCAAAGAGAGGGTTTTTTCATGGATAAGCAGACAGATTTCGTGCTCAGAACCATAGAAGAGCGCGGCGTCAAGTTTGTTCGCCTTTGGTTCACGGATGTGGCCGGAACTCTGAAGTCTGTCGCGATTGCGCCGGCAGAGGTAGAGGGAGCTTTCGCCGAGGGAATCGGTTTTGACGGCTCTGCCATCGAGGGATTAGCTCGAACTTACGAGGCCGACATGCTTGCCGTTCCAGACCCGAGCACCTTTCAGATTCTGCCTTGGCGCGGCGAGATTGACCCGACCGCGCGTATGTTCTGCGACATTCAGACCCCTGACGGCCTACCAGCATCCGCCGATCCGCGCAACGTGCTGCGACGCGCCCTCGCTAAAGCTTCAGATCTGGGTTTCTCGTTCTACATTCACCCAGAGATCGAGTTCTACCTGCTCAAGTCGTCTCAGTTCGGCGAAGAGGGGCCGATCCCGGTCGATAAGGCTGGATACTTCGACAACGTTCCTGGCGGAACAGCTCAGGATTTCAGAAGACGAGCCGTGTCGATGCTCGAGCAGCTGGGCATTTCGGTTGAATACAGCCACCACGAGGGCGGCCCCGGGCAGAACGAAATCGACTTGCGCTATGCCGACGCCCTAACCATGGCAGACAACATCATGACCTTCAGAACCGTCATCAAAGAGGTGGCGATTGAACAGGGCGTTTATGCAACTTTCATGCCAAAACCTTTCACCGAACACCCCGGATCAGGCATGCACACGCACATGTCGCTCTTTGAGGGTGACACCAATGCATTCTTCGACCCGAGCGGTCACTACCGCCTGAGCAAAACCGCAAAGCACTTTATCGCCGGGCTGTTACGTCACGCTCCAGAGATCACAGCAGTCACCAACCAGTACGTGAACTCATACAAACGACTTTGGGGTGGGGGAGAAGCGCCGTCGTTCGTTTGCTGGGGTCACAACAACCGCTCGGCACTCATCCGTGTGCCTCTCTACAAGCCAAACAAAGGCAACTCGTCGCGCATTGAGTACCGAGCCATCGACTCGGCCGCCAACCCATACCTTGCCTATGCTTTGCTTTTGTCGGCCGGGCTCAAGGGCATCGAAAATGAATACGAGCTGCCTTCTGAAACCGAAGACAACGTTTGGTCGCTGAGCGAATCTGAGCGACGCGCTCTTGGAATTCAGCCGCTCCCGCAGTCACTCGAGCACGCTATTCGCAAGCTTGAAGATTCTGAACTGGCAGCCGAAACCCTGGGCGAAGAAGTGTTCAGTTACGTGCTAGCCAATAAGCGACGCGAGTGGAGCGATTACCGCGCTCAGGTAACACCGTTTGAACTGAAACAAAACCTAGAAGTTCTCTAAGAGTCAAAAGTGGCTAATTCAAGGTCGTCGAGCCTTTCTGAACTAGCCAAGTATGGTTTCGTCGATCTTTCGTCAACCGTCTCGAAGCTTGAGAGCTTGGTTGAAAACGTGGGCGACAACGGCCGGTCAGCCCTGGCAAGTCTCGCGCTAGCCGGCAATCCAGATCAGGCACTCAACTATCTGCTAAACCTGTCTGATTCAAACAAGCCTGCGATAAAGAAGTTGCTCGGCAACTCGGCAACCGCAAATCGCATCTGCCGACTGCTCGGAGCATCTGAGGCGATGGGCGATCTGGTCTCACGCCACCCCGAGTTGCTGCAGCTTTTCGAAAGGCCAATCGAGCAACTCAGCTCGCCTGCCGAGTTACGAGAGGCGCTTCGCAAATCCGTCGAAGCAGATTTGAAAAATACATTCGACGCGCAGAGCATCTGGTCGGCTATGCGCTTTGCCTATCGGCGCGAACTTCTGAAGATCGCGATTTTTGACCTTGAGCAAAAAGATGCCGAAGCGGGTCTACCTAAGGTAGCGGCGTCGCTTGCCGATTTGGCCGGGGCCGCACTCGATGCCGCCCTCGAAATTGCTCGGGCAGAACTGGCAGCGACTTCGGAGCACGGCGTGTATTCAGCCGAAGAAATTGACCAGACCGGTCTTTCAATCATTGCGATGGGCAAATGCGGTGCGAGAGAGTTGAACTACATCAGCGATGTCGACGTGATTTTTGTTGCAGAATCAAGAGCCGACAGTCTTGAAACCGACAGGATGCTCGAGATAGCGACCAAGTTGGCAACACGCATGATGCGCGCAATCGACGGCACCGCGCGCGAGCCGATGCTGTGGCAAGTCGATGCAAATCTTCGACCAGAGGGCAAGAGCGGTGCACTGGTCAGAACCCTCGAGTCGCACGTTGCTTATTACGAACGCTGGGCACAAAGCTGGGAGTTTCAAGCGTTGCTGAAGGCACGACCAATTGCCGGCGACATGAATCTGGGGCAGCAGTACGTGAATCAACTCTCG
>JBEAWS010000013.1:0-15612 GCA_041160185.1 Actinomycetota bacterium | reverse complement strand
GCATACCCGTGAAGTCTGCGTGACCTGGCCTTGGGCGAGTCAGAGGTTCTGCTCTGGCTCCCTGGAGTTCGGAATCGATTGGGTCGGCAGACATGACCTCTTGCCACTTAGGCCATTCAGTGTTTTCGATGCAGATGGCAATCGGGCCACCCATGGTAAGTCCGTGCCTGACACCGCCGCTGAAAGTCACGTTATCTTGCTCGAATTTCATGCGGGCGCCGCGACCGTAGCCAAGGCGACGACGAGATAGTGCGTCTTTGAGCATGTCTGTATTGGCGGGAACGCCGGCAGGCAAGCCCTCTAAGACGGCAACCAGCTCGGGTCCATGAGATTCACCCGCGGTAATCCAGCGCAACATCATCCAAGTCTGCCACAAGCCCGCGGCAACATCTAGATAAGGCCCAACGAATCTCTCATTGCGAGTTCGATAGCTCGTTCATTTGGCAACGGGTCAGCTGCCGAGCCTAAGCTGAAGATTCTAAGTTGCGCTATTGCCTGAAACATAAGCATCTCGAGCCCGCTAACTGCGGTTAGCTCTGACCGCTTCCAAAGCTTCGCAATTTCACTAGGCCAAGGATCGTATGCGACATCGAGTAGCGTGCCGCGAGGCGAAAAAAACTTGCTTTTGCCCAGTTTCGACGCGTAATAGTCGACTTGCCCACTAGGGAGCGTCGATATCACAACATCGGCTTTCGAAACCGTTCGATTGAAGTTTGCAAGATTGCCAAGTTTCAAACCGAACCCTCTGGTTCGAACCTGATCCCGGATGTCCTTTGCCTTGGAACGATTGCGAGCCAAAAGCGTCAACTTTGCATGTGGATTCGCAAGAAAGACCGCGTAGATCGCTGATGTAGCGGTCGCACCCGAACCTATGATCACAACATGGCACTTTGGCTCGGTGAGAGCCGAACCAAGTGACTGCTGGATACCGAAGACATCAGTGTTGTAGGCCTTCCAGCCAGAGCCTTCGAGATTCAGAGTGTTAGCCACCCCGGTGAGCGACACAATTTCATCCTGTTGACTTGCGAAGCGCGCAGCCTCCTCCTTGAGCGGCATCGTGATGCTGAAACCTTTCCAACTTGAGTCGAGGGTCTCAATGAATTGACGCAACCTTGCAACAGGCACCTCAACTGCGGAATACTCACAATCGAGGCCAAGAACCCGATATGCGCTCTGGTGCAGCAATGGCGACTTGGAATGGCTTATTGGGCTGCCGAGCACAGCGTATCGATTAGTCATAGCCAGGGTTCTCTCGCATCCAGGCGAGCCACTGTCTAACTGCCTTTTGATGCTCAGCGTAAGTTTCGGTGAAGACCGTCTCACCTGTCTTCAGGTTCACGGTTACAAAATAGAGCCAGTCACCGGCTATAGGGTTCACCGCCGCATCTATTGCGAGAGACCCTGGTGCTCCGATTGGGCCGATGGGTAAACCGGGATATTTGTAAGTGTTGTATGGGTTGGGGTCGGCACGATCAGCTTTTGAGGTGGTGAAGGTTGACCCACGAACTCCGTAGCTTACGGTCGCGTCAGACTGAAGCGGCATGCCTACCTCTAGCCTGTTGGTGAAAACTCTTGAAGCCTTGTAATAGTCGTCAGGTGAATTCACCTCATTCTCGACTATCGAGGCTAAGGTCAAAACCTTGTGGCGATCGGCCACCGATACACCGTAGCGATCTAGCTCGGTCTTCATGCGGTCGACCATTATCTTCAACACCTGTTGAGCGCTGAGCTCACGGTCGAATTCGTATGTTGCGGGAAAAAGCCAACCCTCTGCACTAACCTCGGTCGCAGGTATTCCCAGGGTTGCTAAATCCTTGCTCGCCGATTCGAGTGTGCCGAGATTAATACCAGTCTTCTGCGCAATTGCCGAGAGCACCTCTTCTATGCGGATTCCCTCTCGGATGGTGACCCGATTAGCTATTCGAGTAGTTGGGTCTGCCAGCGCATCCAAAGCTGCCGAGGAACTCATTTGAAGTTTCATGTTGAAGCTTCCGGGATAGAACGTGAAGTCTCGTTCAAGGATCAGTTTGTAGATTGTTCGGTAGGTTTTCACGATGCCGAGATCCACCATCTCTTGTGCGACAGATGATCCCTCTTCGCCGGGTTCTATCGTGAGTACAACCGAACCATTTCCTGATCCCACAAAGTCAGAACCGTTGAATGAATCGAGAGCGTCTCGAACTGCCGAGCGGTTCAAAAACAATAGAACGGCAACCACCGCTAGAACACCGAAAAGCGCAACGAGCCTGCGGGCTAGGAACTTAGCTCTCGTCTGCATACTCAGAAATCTTAATGCCTGGAGCAGTTGCGGTCGTCTTCTCGTGCGCTAGCGCTGCTTCGAGAATCACAGCGGCCGCTGCAGAGTCGATAACTGCGCGTTGGTCTCTGGAATCGAGCCCCTTGGATCGCAGTGATTGCGACGCAATCTTTGTCGAGAATCTCTCGTCAATCAAACGAACGTCGATAGCGAGCATCGCCTGCAGCGCTCGAGCAAACTCCACTGCATCGCCTGTGGATTTCGTTGAGCTTGAATTCAAGTTGAGCGGCAAGCCAACGTAAACCTCAATGACGTGGTCAAGCTGCAAAACTTGATTCGCGCAAGCAGCCAAACCGTCTGGATTTCGCTTGATGTGAGCCAGGGGCGTTGCCAAAATCGAGTGTGCGTCACTAGCCGCTACTCCGATGCGCACCGAACCAACATCAAAGGCAACTCGCCTACCGAGTCGCATGATTAGCTGATCAGCGCCGCGGCGATTGAATCGAACGCAGCATCAATCTTGGATGCGTCTGTTCCGCCACCCTGCGCGATGTCGCTCTTGCCGCCGCCACCGCCGCCCAAAACTGAACTGGCAAGCTTGACCAAGTTTCCGGCGTGAATGCCTGCGCTTTGGGCCAACTGGTTTACCGCAACGACAACCATGGGCTTCGAATCTACGACGGCGATAACCGCAGCCACTGCTGATTTACCCTCTAGTTTGTCGCGCAACAGGATGGCCAGGTTTCGAACCTCATCGACTGACTCGACGCTTGCCAATTGCTTTATGGCCAATGTGGTTTCGCCGACAGTCTTGCTCGCAGCAAGTATTTCAGGTACCAGAGTGGCAATTTGATTTGACTGAAGTTGCGATAGCTTTCGCTGAGTCGACTTCAGTTCTTCGAGTGTGGCGAGAATCTTTTCTTCGATTGACTCGCGAGGCGACTTGAGCAAATCTGCTACTCGTGAGACAAGAGCGCGTTCTGTCGATAACGACTTGAACGCTTCGATGCCAACTAACGCTTCAACGCGGCGCGAACCTGAGCCAACTGATGATTCTCCGAGCAACGAAACCAAGCCAACCTGTGAGCTTCGAGATACGTGCGTTCCTCCGCAGAGTTCTCTTGACCAAGGACCACCAATTTGGATAACGCGAACGCTCTCGTCGTAGGTTTCGCCGAAAAGTGCTACGGCACCGAATTCTCGAGCCTCCTCGATGCTCATAAATTGGGCGCTCACGGCCAAGTTGTCACGAATGGCCAGGTTGCTAATCTCTTCAATTTCTGACTTTGTCTCAGCACTGAGTGCTTGAGCCCAAGAGAAGTCGAGTCTCATGTAGCCGGGCTTGTTGTATGAGCCTGACTGCAATGCCTCTGGGCCAAGCACCTGGCGCAACGCAGCGTGCACAATGTGAGTGGCTGAGTGAGCCTGTGCAGCCCCAAGTCTCCAGCTTGGATCGACCTGAGTGGTCGCCTTTGCACCAACCGAAACCTCACCGCTTCTGACCAAAACCTTGTGACTGACTAGGCCCTTGACAGGTTTTTGCACGTCGAGAACTTCAAGTTCAAATCCGTTCCCAACTATGGTTCCTGCGTCTGAATCTTGCCCACCTGACTCGGCGTAGAACGATGTCTCATCGAGAATTACCTCGACAACTTGGCCTGCTTTCGCAACCTTTGATTCTTGACCCTCTGAGATTAAACCGAGCACGGATGCTTCGGCTTGCAACCCTTCGTAACCGAGGAAAACCGTTGAGCCGAGCTGACGGAAAGCTGAGTAGACCGACAGGTCGGTGCCGCCGAGTTTCTTTTCGCGAGCGTCTGCCTTTGCACGATCACGTTGTTCAGCCATGAGGCTCTTAAACCCGTCGCGGTCCACGCTCAGCCCAGCCTCTTCGGCAATCTCAAGGGTCAGATCAATCGGAAAACCATAGGTGTCATGCAGCAAAAAGGCGGTTTCACCGTTTATTTTGTTCGAACCGGCTTTTGCCGAAGATACCGCTTCTTCTAGCACGAGTGTGCCGGCGGTTAGCGTGCGCAAGAATGCTTCTTCCTCGGCAAGCGCGACTCTGAGAATGCGGTCGAACTCTCTCTCGAGTTCTGGATAAGCCGCCTTCATGGCATCTTTTGAAGCGGCAAAGAGGCGCGCAAAAGTTCGCTCGTCGACACCGAGCAAGCGCATGGCTCGAACCGTGCGGCGCATCAACCTTCGTAGAACATAGCCACGGCCATCGTTGCCAGGTGTGACACCGTCGCAAGTTAGCATCAGCGCGCTGCGAACGTGATCTGCGATGACTCGAAGTCGAACATCGTCTTCAACCGAAGCACCGTAAGTCTTGCCGCTAATCTGCGCGGCGAGATCAAGCACTGGTCGAACCTGATCGATTTCGTAGAGATTCTCAACACCCTGCATCAGAAAAGCAACTCGTTCGAGCCCCATGCCGGTATCGATGTTCTTCTTAGGTAGTTCACCCAAGATTTCGAAATTGTCACCACCGAGAGAATTTCCACGCTCATACTGCATGAAGACAAGGTTCCAAATCTCTATGTACCGATCTTCGTCTGCTTCGGGCCCGCCCTCGCGTCCGTAAGCCTCACCGCGGTCGTAGTAAATCTCAGAACAGGGTCCGGCAGGACCAGGCTGCCCGGTAGACCAGTAGTTATCTTTCATGCCTCGACGCTGGATTCGCTCAAGCGGAATGTCTGCAATCTCGCGCCAGAGCGAGATGCTTTCATCGTCATCTTGATAGACGGTAACCCAGAGAAGTTGAGGATCAAGACCCAAGCAACCCGACTCCTTGCTTCCGGTTAAGAACTCCCAGGCAAAGGCAATAGCCTCAGGTTTGAAATAATCGCCGAACGAGAAGTTGCCATTCATCTGAAAAAAAGTTCCGTGGCGAGTGGTTTTTCCAACTTCCTCGATGTCGAGTGTTCGAAGGCACTTTTGCACGCTGGTAGCTCGGGCATACGGAGCAGGAACGAGACCCGACATAAACGGGATGAAAGGCACCATTCCGGCAACCGTGAAAAGTAAAGTGGGGTCTTCGCTGATTAGCGATGCACTTGGGACAACTGTGTGTTTCTTGCTCTCGAAGAAACTGAGCCAGCGCCGGGCGATTTCGGCGGTTTGCATTATTTCGCGGTGGTCTTTGAGGTTGAGGTCTTTGCCGCTGCGCGCTTTGCGGGTGCAGCTGCCGACTTGCGCTTTGGCGCGGCCTTCGCCTTTGGCTTGACGCTTGTCGCACGCGCTGGCTTGGTCTTGGGCTTGTTTAGCTCTGACTCACGTTCTTTGTATCCCGTGGTGAAAGCCTCGCCGATAGCTCTTGCTCGCTTAGCAGCCTCATCAACGGCAGCTTTCGCCTCTGGGTTCTCGCGCAGTTGCTTAGCCACTGCTAGTCCCGCCGCGATGCCAGTTGCAAACCAAAAAAGTTTCTTCATGCTACTTCTTCTTTCCTAGTAAGGCCGTGCGAAGAGATTTGGTTAGACCGGCAAGCTTGATTAGCGGTGCACCAACTGAAGCGCTAAACACCGCCACCAGAGAGTTGATGTTTGTTGTCACATCGACGACGTTCTCGGTGATTACATCAAGTTTGGCCAAGGCCTTGTTGGTCTCAGTAACCGTGGTAGTTACCTCTGTGAGCAGTGGAGACATTGCTTCGTTGAGATCGCGAACAGAGTCACGGGTCTCATCGATTAGTCCGCCAAGTTTGATTAGCGGAACTCCAGTGAAAATCACCAGCAGGGCGAACGCCGATGCTGCGATTATCGCTGCAATATCTCCACCACTCATGAGAGGCCTTACCTAGTCTTTATCGGGCTGCGTAGTACTCAACGACGAGCTGAACTTCACAGGTAACCGGAACTTCCGCACGCTTAGGGCGGCGAACAAGGGTGACCTGAAGTTTGTCTAGCTGAACGTCGATGTAACCAGGAACTGGCGGCAAGACATCAACGTGTCCGCCCGCTGCAGCAACCTGGAATGGCTCGGTGATCTCGCTCTTCGCGTGAACGTGAATCATTTGGCCTGGCTTCACTCGGAATGAAGGACGGTCTACGCGCTCTCCGTTGACAAGAATGTGACGGTGAACAACCATTTGACGCGCCTGCGCGATTGTGCGGGCAATTCCGGCACGAAGCACGAGTGCATCGAGTCTCATTTCGAGAAGCTCAACAAGGTTCTCACCGGTTAGGCCCTCTGCGCGCTTAGCCTCTTGGAAGGTCTTGCGAAGCTGGGCCTCACGAATTCCATACTGTGCGCGTAGACGCTGCTTCTCACGAAGACGAACGGCGAAGTCGCTGTCTGCCTTCTTCTTGGTGCGGCCGTGCTCACCCGGAGCGTATGGACGCTTCTCAAGGTACTTTGCGGCTTTTGGGGTTAGTGCGATACCTAGCGCGCGCGACAATCTAGTCTTGCTGCGAGTACGTGTGGTCTTTGACACGTGTTCCTTTCAGTGAGCCATTGGCTCGATAGCGTTATTTGTTCACAAATCGGCTTTTAGAGGTCAAGCCTTTTGCCACGGATTCGTCTGGCTATTAGACAAATCGCACCGTGTGAGAATTCGCAGCCACGAATTTCTCTAGTCGGCAACCTTCCCAGTTTAGCAAGGTGAGAGCCAGCAAAGAAAGGCTTTGCTACTACTTCTTGAGCGATCGAATGATGGCCCTCAACTTTGACCAACGCTCGCCAAGCTCCCGTTCAGCACCGACCTGCTTGGGCTCGAAATAGCGCGAATTCTCAACCTCACCTTCTAGGTAACGCTGCGGCACAACCGAAATCGGGTCATCATGAGGGTATTTGTAGCCGACTCCAGCGCCGGTTGCTTTGCGCGCCCCCGGATAATTCGAGCTTCGCAGGGCCAAGGGTATGCCAGCAGACTTGCCACTGCGAATGTCAGCAATCGCCGCATCTATCGCTAGATAAGCCGAATTCGACTTGGGCGCGAGGCAGAGATAGATAGTCGCCTGCGAAAGGGGTATTCGTCCCTCAGGCATTCCAATTTTGGCAACGGCCTCGGCTGCTGACACTGCGATTGCTAAGGCACCCGAATCGGCCAGGCCGATATCTTCGCTAGCCAAAATGATGAGCCGCCGCGCGATAAACCGAGGATCTTCGCCACCCTCGAGCATTCTGGCCAGGTAGTGCAGGGCAGCATCAACATCACTGCCGCGAACCGATTTGATGAAGGCACTTATGACGTCATAGTGCTGGTCGCCTTGGGCGTCATAGCGAACGAGCGCCTTGTCGATCGAAAGCGCTATCGTGTCGACCGTGATCTCCGAAGAAGCACCTGCGCCGTCGGTCTGAATTGCCTGAGCTGCTGCCTCGAGTATGGTCAACGCTTTTCGGGCGTCTCCCCCCGATAAACCGGCTATCTGAGCTAAAGCTTCATCAGATATCGCAAACCTAGACCCGAGCCCGCGACTATCCGTGAGCGCTCGCTTGAGTAGTGTTTCGAGATCTTGCGAGTCGATTGGGTTGAGAGTGAGCATTAGCGACCTGGATAGCAGTGGGCTAATCACCGAAAAGCTTGGATTCTCGGTCGTTGCTGCGACCAAAACGACCCAACCAGACTCAACCGCCGGCAGAAGAACATCTTGTTGCGCCTTTGAGAATCGATGGATTTCGTCAAGGAAAAGGATTGTGCTGCTCCCGAACGACTCTCTATCCAGGCGCGCACGGTCAATCGCCTCGCGAACGTCTTTCACGCCGCTTGTGACTGCGCTCAATTCAACAAAGCGTCTGCCGCTGCTCAAGGCAATCACCTTCGCGATGGTAGTTTTTCCGGTACCCGGCGGGCCCCAAAGAACGACACTTGTTGAATTCGAGTAAACACCAGACTGCTCAGGCTGAGCTAGTTGATAGAGCGGAGTTCCTTTGCGCAATAGGTGACCTTGGCCGACAATCTCGTCGAGCGATCTTGGGCGCATTCGAGCCGCCAACGGGGCTAAACCCTCAAATAGGCTCTCGGTCATTTTTTTAGCCTAGTCGCCAGTAGCGCTGTGCTAACTGCGTAAAATTGCCTAGACAACAATTCTGGAGGAAACCTTGGCATCGAAGAAGAAACAGCAGAACCTATTCAGCAGCAACTCTGGGAAACTTGCTGAGTACGAGCAGAAGCTGATTCAGCGAGAGAATTTGCTCAAGCGCAAGACTCGCGACAACCGAATCGCCTTGGTCGCCGGTGTTGGCGTTCTTCTGGCCGCCGTCGGTTCGCAACTTATCTGGTCTTCAATGCAGGTCTCGCAAGTCGTCGAAGCAGAGCCGAGCCCAAGCGCATCAGAGCCTTCGCCAGTGGAGACCAATTCCGCACTCGTGCCGAGTGCAGATCTCGCAGAGTCACGGGTATGGTCCGGAAGCATGATGGTGAACAAGGCCAAGCTCGATATCGAAATCTTCGGAGACAAGGCTCCTCAGGCCGCAGCGAACTTCATCACACTTGCGAAGAAGGGCTTTTACAGCGGCGTATCTTGCCACCGACTAACGACCGAGGGCATCTTCGTGCTTCAGTGTGGTGACCCAACGGGAACCGGCACTGGCGGACCTGGTTACACATTTGGACCTATCGAAAATCCGCCACTCGCTAACGCTGGCGGAACCGCGATTTATCAAACCGGCGTTTTGGCCATGGCGAACTCAGGATCGGCCTACTCGAATGGGTCGCAGTTCTTTATCGTTTACGGCGACTCGACGCTTATGCCCGATTACACGGTTTTTGGTCGCATCACCGCAGGTCTGGATGGGCTAAAGCCAATCATTGACGGCGGAGTAGCCGCTGATGCGAGCAGACCCGGAGACGGACGTCCAGCGGTCGAAACTAAGCTCGGCGACATAGTTCTAAACTAAACAGACTGTAAACGAACGCGAAAGCGTCTAGCAAAAGGAGCTAACCATGTCATCAAGCAAATTCGGACGAGTCGATAGCGAGAACAATGTATTCGTGCTCGAATTGGGCTCTGAGAGAAAAGTTGGACAGTATCCAAAAGTCTCAGCAGATGAAGCGTTGGCTTTCTACGAGCGAAAGTTTGCAGAACTAGAAGCGCAGGTTAGAACTCTCGAGCAACGAATCAAGAACGCCGTGTTGGCCTCAAATCTTCTCGCACAGTTCAAGAAGCTCTCCGCAGATCTCGTCGCACCAAACGCAGTTGGAGATTTGAACAATCTTCGCAGCCGTGTTGCGGCGCTTGAGCCAAAAATCGCAGAACTCTCTGCAAAAAGAACCGCCGCCTCGAAGGAGGCTTCTGCCGCAGCGCTTAAGTCAAGAATCGACTTGGCCGAGGCCGCAGAGGCAATCGCAAATCAAGACCAAGCTAAGACTCAGTGGAAGAAGTCCTCCGAGAAAATGGCAAAGCTATTCACCGATTGGCAAGAGGTACAAAAGACCGGTGCAAAAGTCTCGAAAGCAGATGCCGACCCGATATGGAAACGATTCTCTGTTGCGCGCACAAAGTTCGAAACTGCAAAGCGAGCGTACTTTGCCGGGCTCGATGCATCAATAAGGCTGTTCGCGCTGCTAAGAACAACATCGTTGAGCAGGCCGAAAAGCTGGCAAGCGCTGGATCAGACTCAATTGTTGAGTACCGCAAGTTGCTCGAGCAGTGGAAGTCGGCGGGCAGAACTCCAGGCAAGTCAGACGACGCCCTCTGGGCTCGCTTAAAGGCAGCTGGCGACACAATTTACTCAGCTCGGCAGGCAAGCTCTGCCTCTGAAGCTGGAGACCACGCTGCCAACCTCGCAGCCAAGCTAGAGCTTCTCAAGACCTACTCAGACATTGACCCGAACAAAGGGCTTGACGAGGCTAAGCGCAGACTCCAAGAACTTCAGAAGAAGTGGGAGAAAGTCGGAAAGATTCCAAAAGAGAAGATCCGCGAAGTTGAAGACAAGCTTCGCGCTATCGAAAACAAGGTTAAGTCTGCCGAGCAAGATCACTGGCGCAAGAGCGACCCGGCGTCTATCGATCGCAGCAACTCTGTGATTTCACAACTCGAGACCGCGATTGCAAAGCTTGAAACAGAACTTGCCAAAGCTACTGCGACTGGCAACGACAAGAAAATCAAGGATGCCACCGATGCACTTTCGGCTCGTCGGGCTTGGCTAGAGACAGTTAGGGCTTCGGCAAACTAGCCGTTGTTCACACGATAGACGTCGTAGACCGCGTCGATTCTTCTAACCGCATTCAGAAGGTGTTCAAGGGTGTTCGCGTCACCCATCTCAAAGACAAATTTGCTTAGAGCCACTCGGTCGCTGCGCGTAGAAACCGATGCCGACAGAATATTTACGTGATGCTCACTGAGCACTCTAGTTACGTCGCTGAGTAAGCCGGAGCGATCGAGTGCTTCAATCTGAATCTGAACCAAAAATAGCGACTTCGAGTTTTCAGCCCAAGACACATCCATGAGCCGTTCAGGTTCAAGCCGCAACTGTGCGACGTTCTTGCAATCATCCCTGTGAACCGAAACTCCACTGCCTCTGGTCACGAAACCCATGATTTTATCGCCCGGCACGGGTGTGCAGCATCTTGCCAGCTTCGCCATGACATCGGAATCGCCCCTGACCAGAACGCCGGCTGAACCCTTTCTGTCTCGGTTTGCCGAGCGCGGCTTGGTCGGCAGTTCAAAGACGGCCTCAGCTGCATCAGAGTCGGTTGCAATTGAAGCGGTCAGTTTCTCAACCACCTGCTGTGCGGAAATGTGGCTCTCGCCAACGGCTGCGAATAGCGATTCAACGTCGCTGATTTTGAGATCTTGGGCAAGAGCCAATAGCGACTCACCCGACATCATTTTCTGCAGGGGCAAGTTGTGCTTGCGAAGGGCCTTGGCGATTGCCTCCTTTCCCTGTTCAATGGCGTCTTCGCGACGTTCGGCACTGAACCACTGCTTGATCTTGGCCCTGGCCCTCGGCGACTTCGTGAAGGCGAGCCAGTCCTTAGACGGTCCGGCCTCAGCCGACTTGCTCGTGAAGATTTCGACCACGTCACCGGAGTTCAGCGGCGTTTCGAGCGGAACCAAACGCCCGTTCACCTTTGCGCCCATGGTTCTGTGCCCGACATCCGTGTGCACCGCGTAGGCAAAATCAACCGGTGTCGCCCCACCGGTTAGGCCGATGACCTTGCCCTTTGGCGTAAATACGTAAACCTCCTTGGCGCCAATCTCAAAGCGAAGTGAGTCTAGAAACTCCCCCGGGTCTTGAGTTTCGGCTTGCCAGTCGGTGAGGTGCTTGAGCCAGGTGAGGTCTTCTTCGGCAACCTCGCTGGTTTTGCCAGCCTGCTCCTTGTATTTCCAGTGAGCTGCCACACCGAATTCGGCTCGCTGATGCATCTCCTGGGTTCGTATTTGAATCTCGACCGCTCGCCCCTTTGGACCGATGACGGTGGTGTGCAGCGACTGGTACAGATTGAACTTCGGCATCGCGATGTAATCCTTGAAACGCCCTGGCACCGGATTCCATCTGGCGTGTATCGCTCCAAGCACCGCATAGCAATCACGGATGGAAGTCACGAGCACACGAATGCCAACCAGGTCGTAGATGTCGTCGAATTCACGCCCGCGCACGACCATCTTTTGATAGATCGAATAGAACTGTTTCGGGCGCCCGGCGACACTGCCCTTGATTTTGTTTTCTCTCAGGTCTTCGTCGATCTCGCCGAGAATCGAAGCGATGAATTCCTCACGCTGCGGGGCACGCTGGGCCACTAAATTCACAATCTCTTCGTAGACCTTTGGGTAGAGCACAGAAAAAGAAATGTCTTCGAGTTCCCACTTGATCGTGCTGATACCGAGGCGGTGTGCGAGCGGAGCATAAATCTCCAAAGTCTCTTGCGCCTTGCGTCTTGCTGTCTCTTCTGGAACAAAACTCCAGGTGCGAGCGTTGTGCAATCTATCGGCAAGCTTGATGACCAGCACACGGATGTCTTTCGACATTGCGACAACCATCTTGCGCACGGTTTCGGCTTGAGCGTGATCGCCAAACTTGACTTTGTCGAGTTTGGTCACCCCGTCGACAAGCATCGCAACTTCGGGCCCAAAATCTTTCTCGAGCTGTGCCAACTTGTAGTCGGTGTCTTCGACGGTGTCGTGCAGCAGGGCTGCTGCCAGAGTAATCGGACCAATCCCCAACTCGGCCAGGATCTGCGCTACCGCCAATGGATGAGTTATGTAGGGCTCGCCACTTTTGCGTAGCTGGTCACGGTGAGCCAATTCGGCAGCAACGAAGGCACGTTCGACGATCGAAGTATCGCTCTTGGGGTGGTTTATTTTGGTGAGCCTCAGAACCTCACCCAGAGCGGCCGTGTAGGCACCGTGCTTTGAGAACAGGCGCGGGAGCATGCCTTTAAGACCTGTAATGCCGGTCGTTGGCGTTGTGTCGCTCACGTCTTACTCCTATGAATAAGAACCAAGCCTAACGACTAGCCAGAACCTTGTCTGCTGAAGTCTTGTATTTGGCTTCGCCTTCGCGCATGTGCGAGTAGACCGGCGCGGCAATGAAAATCGTTGAGTAGGTTCCAACAATCATGCCGATAAACAGCGCCAGCGCGATGTCTCGCAGGGTTCCAGCGCCAAGAAGAGCGGCTCCAATGAAGAGAATTGAGGCCACAGGGAGCACAGCCACAACGGTCGTGTTGATTGATCTAACTAGAGTCTGATTGACGGCCAAGTTGACTCTCTCTGCAAAGGTACTGGTTTCGCTGAACTCAACCTCGAAGGTGTTTTCGCGAATCTTGTCGAAGACCACCACAGTGTCGTAGAGCGAGTATCCAAGAATGGTTAGGAAGCCGATGACAGCCGCCGGGGTTACCTCGAAGCCAAGCGCGCCATAGATACCCGCGGTGAGGATTAGGTCGTGAAAAAGAGCGACCATTGCGGCGACAGACATCTTGAGCGTTCTGAAGTAAACCGCCATGAGCACGAAGGCCATGCCGATGAAAACGAGCAGACCGATGAAAGCCTTGCTTGTGATGTCTGCACCCCAGTTAGCTCCGATGAACGAGCTCGCGACGCCGGATGAGTTGATGTTGAAGGCGTTAGCCAACGCGATTCGAACTTCTTCAGACTCTGTCGGTGAGAGCTGTTCGGTTTGAATTCTGAGGTCGCTGGTTCCAACCGCGGTCACAGCGGGGTTCGCCTCGGGCACAACGGTTCTAACGGCGTCAATTGCGACGCGCTGGTCTGTTTGCTCTACACCGCTAACGCGAAACTCAGAGCCTCCCCTGAATTCGATACCGAAGTTGAAGCCGCCTCGCGCCGCTGGAGCGACGATTGCCAACGTGATCATCAGAAGGGCGATGATGTAGAAGACCTTACGACGACCGACAAAGTCAATCGACCGAGCACCGCTGTAAAGGTCGTTTCCGAAATCACTAAACTTTGACATTAGTTCTGCGCTCCCTTGCCGTTTGCCTCGGCTGCTTTTCGCTCTGCAATCGTCTGACGTTTTTCAGCTTCTTTCGAAACTTTGCCTCGCTGAGCATCGCTGACTCTTGCAGACACGGTGAACTTGCCGCGACCCTGATAGATGCTTCCGCTTAGCGCCTTTGAGTCAAAACCAGACCACTTGCTTCCGGAACTAAAGAACCTCGTTTGAGCTAGAACTTGAAGAATTGGATGCGTAAACAGCACGACGACCGCAAGGTCAACCAGAGTGGTTAGACCCAGCGTGAAGGCGAATCCCTTGACGCTTCCTACTGTCAATGCGAATAGCACGACAGCCGCGAGCATGCTCACGCCGTCAGAGACAAGGATTGTGCGAACGGCTCGGTTCCAGGCCGCATCAACGGCGGTGCTAAGCGAACGGCCGTCGCGAAGCTCATCGCGCACACGCTCAAAGTAAACGATGAAGGAGTCGGCCGTGATACCGATTGCCACAATCAATCCGGCAACACCAGAGAGCGAGAGACGGTATCCCTGACGCCACGAAAGCAATGCGATCAGTAAGTAGGTGAGCAACGCGGCAACGAGCAGCGAGCCAACCGTGACAACGGCCAGGGCGCGGTACTGGAAGAGAGAGTAGATAACTACAAGGATTAGACCGATTAGACCCGCAAGAAGACCGCTGCGAAGAGACTCGCTACCGAGGGTCGCGCTGATGTTCTCTTGACTCTCAACTTCGAATCCGATTGGTAGCGAACCGTACTTCAGCTGGTCTGCTAGACCCTTGGAAGATTCCTTCGTGAAACCACCGGTGATTTGAGCCGAGCCGTTTGTGATGACGGCCTTCGCCTGAGGGTCGGTGATTACGTACCCATCGAGGGTTACGGCAAACTGGTTTCTCGGGCTCTCGAGGGGAAACAAACGCGACGTGACGTTGCTGAAGGTGGTTGTTCCCTCGGCGTCGAACTGCAAGTTCACTGCCCACTCGTTAGTTGAAGCACCCGTCTGAGTTGTGATGGTGCCTGCAGAAGAATCGGCAATGTTTGTGCCATCTAGCTCTACCGGTCCAAGAATGTACTTCTGAAAACGACCGCTGTCGCAGGTGATCAGTGGCACCTTCGGGTCATCGACCTGACCCGGCGCTCTGAACTGGGTTGAACAGTCGAAAGCGTCGAAGCGCTGACGAAGCTCTGCAGTGACCCAGTTCAAGTCACTGCCGTTGGTAGGTGCAACGCTCGGAAGGATGACAGGAGCAGATGTAGGTGTAGCAGAAGGGCTCGCTGTCGCGCCAGTGTCGCCACCGACCTGCGCTGCGGTGCCCGCTGAGGCAAGCAGAACCGGTCTGAACTCGAGCTTTGCGCTGCTCTTGATCAGCTGAAGAGTTGTCTCCGATGGAACACCGGGGATCTCTACGACGATGTTGCTGTTTCCAGAAGTTGTGATGGTTGACTCAGAAACACCGGTTGAGTCAACTCGGGCGCGGATGATTGCTACCGCTTGATCCAACTGCTCGGTTGAGATCGTCGCGCCTTCGGCAACGGTAGGCGAAAGAATGATTGACGTTCCACCCTGAAGATCTAGAGCCAGTTCTGGAAAGAATGACGCTCCGGGCTGGTTAGTCGAGACACCCAGGCCGATGAGACCCGCGCAAGTCAGAATCAGCGCGAGCATCCACGCAAGTTTTTTGCGCGCCGGTTTAGTTACAGATGAAGCCAATTTAAATCCTTCGCTTACTTCGCGGTCTTTTTGACAGTCGTCTTCTTGACCGGCTCGGTTGCAGAAGCAACTGCGGGCTTTTCGGCCGTCTTGGTGGTTTTCGTCCTGGGGCTTTCGACCTCGGTCTTGATGACTTCTCGCACGGCGAGTTTGATGACGCTCAAGCTGGTGCCTGGCATGGTTTCGAGAACCAAACGGTCGCCATCAATCTTTGTAACTCGACCATAGATGCCACTGGTTAGCATCACGTTTGCGCCAACGACAATCGAAGCCTGAAGC
>JBEAWS010000105.1:0-8532 GCA_041160185.1 Actinomycetota bacterium | reverse complement strand
TAGCGGTCTTCTGCGTCGGCGAAACGGGAGACGTGACCAACCGCGCCACCGATCGGTGCAAGCTTGTCGGCAGCCATCAGCGCTTCGATTTTGTCTTCGAGCTGGTCGTCGAGTTTGTGCCCGCCGCGTGCGAAGAACTTGATGCCGTTATCTGGCGCAGGGTTGTGCGAAGCCGAAATCATCACGCCGAAGTCGGCATCCATGTCAGCGGTTAGAAACGCGGTGGCAGGTGTTGGCAGAACGCCGGCATCGAAAACGTCGACGCCAGAACTGGCTAGTCCGGCGGCGACAGAAGCGGCTAGAAACTCGCCAGAGATGCGCGGGTCGCGACCGATGATTGCTTTTGGTTTTTCGCCACGATTGCGGCTGTCTTCACCGAGAACAATTGCCGCCGCCTGAGCGAGCTGCATTGCCATTTCTGCGGTTAGGTCGCGGTTAGCTAACCCACGAACCCCGTCGGTGCCAAATAGCCTCGCCATAGTTCGAGATTAGCCGAACACCCAGTAGAAGCGGTTTAGCGCTTCGAGAACTGCGAAGCCTTACGAGCCTTCTTGAGACCGGCCTTCTTGCGCTCGATGACACGTGGGTCACGCTTCAAGAAGCCAGCCTTCTTTAGGGCTGGACGGTTGTTGTCGCGGTCGATCTCGTTCAAGCAGCGAGCGATGCCGAGGCGAAGTGCGCCGGCCTGGCCCGCAATGCCGCCACCAGTGATGCGAGCAACTACGTCGTAGGCACCCTTCAACTCAAGTACGGTGAACGGATCGGTGATTAGCTGCTGGTGCAACTTGTTTGGAAAGTAGTCTTCTAGCGCACGGCCGTTGACCTTGATCACGCCGGTGCCAGGAACAATGCGCACACGTGCGATTGCCTGCTTGCGACGGCCAAGACCAGCGCCAGGCTGAGTTAGAGGGCCACGTGACTTTGCCGGCGACTTGGTCGCTGGAGTCTCGGTGCTGTAGCTCTCTGGAGCTGCTTCTGTGGTTTCGTTCTTAGGCATGAATTCTTCTCGAGTCTTCTCTTGCGCGCTTACTGAGCGACCTGGTCGATGGTGAAAGTCTTTGGCTTCTGAGCAGCGTGAGGGTGCTCTGCTCCGCGGTAGACCTTTAGCTTGGTTAGCTGAACAGCACCAAGCTTGTTCTTTGGAAGCATGCCCTTGATTGCCTTCTCGACAGCCTTCTCTGGGTTCTTCTCAAGCAATTCTGCATAGGTAGTTGCAGTCAATCCACCTGGGTAACCAGAGTGGCGGTAGGCCTTCTTCTGAAGCAACTTTGCGCCAGTTAGTGCAACCTTCTCGGCGTTGATGATGATCACAAAGTCACCGTTGTCCATGTGTGGAGCGAACGTTGGCTTGTGCTTGCCGCGCAAAAGAGTTGCAGCATGGGTTGCCAGACGACCTAGCACAACGTCTGTGGCGTCGATGATGAGCCACTCGTTGTTTAGCTCGTGAGCCTTTGGTGAATAAGTACGCACGTTAAATTGCCTTCTACTTCTTGCTTCGGATGAATCCACATAAAGTCACCGCGAAAATCGCGATTTGAGATTCAGGTTTCGCCGGGGAGAGCCGGCAACGAGTTCCAAGTTTAGCCCGACTTATGGCCGCAGGTCAAACTCTAGTTTTCGTCTAGAGTGCGCAAATTCTGGGCTTTTTGGGCCTGTTCGGCCAGCTGATCGTCGGCCGGGTAACCGATGCCTAGCAGGCTCAATCCGTGCGGTGAAACGACCTTGTAACTGCCCTCGCGGTTGGTCTGCTCGAGCAACTGCTTGATCTTGGCCGGGGTCGCCCGACCCTGCCCAACCGCTATCAACGCCCCCACAATCGACCGAACCATGTTGTGGCAGAAGGCGTCGGCCTGAACCTCGATTTCGACGACCTGGCCCACTCCGCGTGACACAACAATTTCTTGTAATTCACGGATGGTGGTCGAGCCCTCGCGAGGCTTGCAGAAGCTGGCGAAGTCGTGCAGGCCGAGCAGGTGCCCGCCAGCCTCGTTCATGGCGTCGAGGTCGAGCTGCCCGGCGACATCCAAGGTGAATCGGGTTTCGAGCGGGTTCTTGAAAGACAGGTTGTCGGCGAGCCGGTAACGGTAGCGGCGGTTGATCGCGCTGAATCTGGCATCGAAGCCGGCGGGTGCCACGCCAACCGCGGCAACGCGAATGTCGCTCGGCAGCAGGCGGTTCAACTTGTAGGCGATGTCGTCGATGGTCTCGCGACCGAGTCTGGCCAACTGGGTTTCGGTTAGGTCGAAGTGCGCCACCTGATGCAACGCGTGCACACCGGCGTCGGTGCGACCCGCAACGCGCAGCGAAAAGTCAATCTCGCTCTCGCCAAAAATCAGCGTCAGCGCTTCGAGAAATGCCGCCTGGATCGTGCGCAACTCTGGCTGTTTCGACCAACCGAAGAAGTCGGTTCCGTCATAGCCGAAGTCGATTCTTAAACGAGTGAACCCGCCGACGTTTAGGTCAACGGGTTCGCTCATGAGAATTGAGATTACTCTGCTTTGGTCTCTTCTGCAGCAGCTTCTTCGGCCGGAGCCTCGGTTGCCTCTGCTTCAACTTCTGCAACAGCTTCTGCTGGAGCTTCGGTTGCTTCGACCTCAACTGCTGCGTCTTCTGCGACCTCGGTTGAAACTTCTTCTTCAACGACATCTGCAACAACAGCTGCTGCAGCGCCGGCCTTAACCGCGTTGCTTAGCTTGGTCTTGTTTGCCTTTGGCTTTGCGTTCACTGGCTCGAGAACCAACTCGATTAGTGCCATCGGTGCGTTGTCGCCCTTGCGGAAACCGAGCTTGGTGATGCGTGTGTAGCCACCCTCACGGTCTGCAACCTGTGGTGCGATGTTGGTGAACAACTCGTGCACAACCGACTTCTCGGTTAGCTGAGCAATTACGCGACGACGTGCGGCTAGGTCTCCGCGCTTCGCAAAGGTGACAAGGCGCTCGGCCAACGGACGAAGGCGCTTGGCCTTGGTCTCGGTGGTAGTGATCTTGCCGTGCTTGAAAAGCGAGGTAGCCATGTTGCGAAGCATTAGGCGCTCGTGCGCTGGTCCGCCTCCGAGACGTGGGCCTTTAGTAGGTGCTGCCATTAGATTTCTCCTCTTGGATGAGCTAGCGGCTTACGCCTGCTGGCCGTCTTCGTCGTCGTAGTTTGAGCTGAAGTAGGTAGCGTCAAAGCCCGGAACTGAGTCGCGGAACTTGAGGCCCATTGAGGTGAGCTTGTCGCGCACCTCGTCGACCGACTTGCTACCAAAGTTGCGAATGTTCATCAACTGGTCTTCTGAGAGGTTGATCAACTCTGCAACAGTGTTGATTCCCTCACGCTTGAGGCAGTTGTATGAGCGAACGGTTAGGTCTAGCTCTTCGATTGGCATTGCCAACTCTGGAGATAGGTTTGCCTCGACCGGCGCTGCTCCAAGCTCGATACCCTCGGCTGATTCGTTCAGCTCTTTGGCAAGACCGAACAGAGCAACAAGGGTGCTACCAGCCGACGCGAATGCATCTTCTGGAGTCATTGAAGGCTTGGTCTCAACGTCGACAACTAGCTTGTCGAAGTTGGTGAACTCACCCGCACGAGTTGCCTCGACGCGGTATGAAACCTTGAGAACTGGAGAGTAAATCGAGTCGATTGGAATCCAGTCGGCATCTGCGTTTGGGTTGCGGTTCTGTGAAGCCTGAACGTAGCCACGGCCACGCTCGATGGTTAGCTGCAACTCGAACTTTGCCTTGCCGGTGATTGTTGCGATTACCAATTCAGGGTTGAAGATCTCAACGCCTGCAGGAACCTGAATGTCGGCAGCAGTAACAGTGCCGGCGCCATTCTTGATCACGTGGGCAACTACTGGCTCATCGTTGTCGCTCGAAACTACGAGCTCCTTGATGTTCAGGATGATCTCGGTGACGTCTTCTTTCACGCCATCGATGGTGGTGAATTCGTGCTTCACTCCTGCGAAACGCACGTTAGTAACTGCTGCTCCAGGAATCGAAGAAAGCAAGGTGCGGCGGAGTGAGTTACCAAGGGTGTAACCGAAACCTGGCTCGAGTGGCTCGAGGGTGAAGGTCGCGCGGTTTGCACCGGTTGATGTTGGCTTCAATGTTGGGCGCTGTGCAATTAGCACTATTTATTCCTTTCACAAAGACATCCACTATTTGATGTCTAGTTTTTTAACTTCGCAGTGGCCACTGCGAAGGTTTGTTGCGGAAAAAGCTTTTAGTTAGACGCGGCGACGCTTTGGAGGGCGGCATCCGTTGTGAGCCTGTGGGGTCACGTCAGAAATTGAACCAACCTCAAGACCTGCGGCCTGAAGTGAACGGATTGCGGTTTCGCGACCTGAGCCTGGGCCCTTCACGAAAACGTCAACCTTCTTTAGGCCGTGCTCCTGCGCCTTGCGGGCTGCCGACTCAGCAGCAAGCTGAGCAGCGAACGGGGTTGACTTGCGCGAACCCTTGTAGCCCACGTCACCTGATGATGACCATGAGATAACCGCTCCGGTTGAGTCGGTGATCGAAACGATGGTGTTGTTGAAGGTGCTCTTGATGTGCGCCTGACCAACAGTGATGTTCTTGACTACCTTTTTGCGAGGCTTACGGGCTCCCGCTGCAACTTTCTTAGGTGCTGCCATGAGTTTTCTCCTGAATTCTTTCGTCGAGTGCTCTGCTAGTTACTAGCGAGCAACCTTCTTCTTGCCGGCCACGGTGCGCTTTGGACCCTTGCGAGTACGAGCGTTGGTCTTGGTGCGCTGACCACGAACAGGAAGTCCCTTGCGGTGACGAATTCCTTCGTATGAACCGATCTCAACCTTGCGGCGAATGTCGGCAGCGACGTCACGGCGAAGGTCACCCTCAACTTTGTAGTTGCCTTCGATGTAGTCACGAATTGCGACGAGCTGGTCGTCTGACAAATCTTTAACACGGATGTCTTTGTTGACTTTGGTGTCAGCAAGAATCTTGACCGAACGAGTGCGGCCAATTCCGTAGATGTAGGTAAGTGCGATTTCGACGCGCTTCGCGTCTGGAATATCTGCTCCGGCAACACGTGCCATTGGATTTCTCCTTGTTGTAAAAGGTCTGCAGCATCACACCCCAATTTCTTGGGCTTCGGCCTTTTCCGAAGGTGACATCTTTCGATGTTGTGGTGCCTTTTGTTTTTTTGGTGCTATGTATTTCTGTTTAGCCCTGACGCTGTTTGTGGCGAGGGTTTTCGCAGATAACCATGACGCGACCGTGGCGACGAATAACTTTGCACTTGTCGCAAATCTTCTTGACGCTTGGGTTTACCTTCATGTCTCTTACTTCTTCTTAAGGGTTATTGCTAACCGTTTATTTGTAGCGATAGATAATGCGGCCACGAGTCAGGTCGTATGTGCTCAGTTCTACAATCACGCGATCCTCCGGGAGGATTCGGATGTAGTGCTGACGCATCTTTCCTGAGATGTGAGCCAGAACTTTGTGACCATTGTCGAGCTCTACTCTGAACATTGCGTTCGGAAGAGCTTCAACCACACTGCCCTCGATTTCGATGACACCGTCTTTGTTGGCCATAAATCCTTTATCTACTAGCTTTTGGCGTAACGAGCGCACAAAAAACAACACAAATTTGTGTGGGATTAAGTGCAGAAACACCGACTCTCAATCCTATGCCTTTAAGCAGGTTATTGCTAGTCTGCAGGCCAATTTTCTGGCTGACCCCAGCCGATCCGAGCTAAAGCTGCGAAATGGGGGTTGGCACGATGCCAAACGGGGCTAATCCGGCTACTCCGCCGTCTTCTGCGGTCAAAACCCAGATTCCGCCCTCGTGAACCGCTACCGTGTGCTCCCAGTGAGCCGCATCCGAGCCATCTTTGCTCGAAACGGTCCAGCCGTCGGCCAAAACCTTCACCCGGTCAGAGCCGCCGGTGACCATTGGCTCGATCGCAACTACTAGGCCTGGAAGAACCTTCGGGCCCTTGTGACGGGTCTTGTAGTTGAACACCGGTGGCTCTTCGTGCATCGTGCGGCCGATTCCGTGACCGATGTAATCCTCGAGAATGCCGTAGTCGCGCCCGTGCTCCTCGGCCTGCTCATAGATGAAGGCTTCGATTGCCGTGCCCACTTCGTTGAGAAATTCGGCCTTGGCCAGCGCTGCGATGCCAACCCAGAGCGAACCCTCGGTTACGTCGCTGAGCTGCTGGCGCGAGGCCACGAGTTCGGCGTCGGCTTCACCCGGAACCACAATCGAGAAGGCGCTGTCGCCGTTCCACTCGTTGAACTCGGCTCCGCAGTCAATCGACAGAATGTCGCCGGCCTGCAAGATGCGATCGGCACGCGGAATACCGTGCACGATTTCGTCGTTGATTGACGAGCAGATGGTGTGAACGTATCCGTCGACCAATTGAAAGTTTGAGCGAGCCGAGTGGCTGCGAATGGTTGCATCGGCGATGTTATCGAGCTCGAGGGTCGACACCCCGGGCTTTACGGCATCTCGAACGGCATTCAATGCCATGCGGGTGATTAGACCAGCCTCACGCATCTTGAGAATCTGTGCGTTGGTTTTGGCTGTGTATTCTTCGCGGGCCATTAGTTTTTGCTAATGCCGCGCTTGTTAAGTGCATCGACGATGCGTTCGGTGACATCAGAAACTTCTCCGAGGCCATCAACGGTGATAACCAAGTCGCGAGCAGCGTAGACCGAAATCAGCGGAGCGGTCTGCTCTTCGTAAACCTCGAGGCGGTGGCGAATCACGTCTTCGGTGTCATCGGCGCGGCCCTGTTCGATTGCACGGTTCAGCAAACGGCGCACAACTTCATCGACGTCGGCACTGAGCATTACAACCGCGTCGAGGTGCTGCGATTTTTCAGCAAGGATGTCGTCTAGCTCGGCAACCTGGTCTGCGGTGCGTGGGTAGCCATCGAGCAGAAAACCGTCAGCGGCGTCAGCCTGCGAGAGGCGGTCGCGAACCAAGTCGTTGGTTAGTGAATCTGGCACGTACTCGCCGCGATCCATGTAGGCCTTCGCTAGCTTGCCAAGCTCGGTTTCGTTCTTGACGTTGTGGCGAAAGATGTCACCGGTTGAAATAGCGGGAATGCCGAAAGTCTCAGATAGACGTTGGGCCTGGGTGCCCTTGCCGGCACCGGGGGTGCCGATCAAGAGAAGCCGGGTCACTTTAGGAGACCCTCGTAATTGCGCTGCTGCATCTGCGCATTGATCTGCTTGACAGTTTCAAGACCCACACCAACGATGATCAAGATTGAGGTTCCGCCGAATGGGAAGTTTTGGTTTGCACCGACCAGCGTGAACGCAACCAATGGAATCATCGCGATGAGACCCAGGTAGATAGCGCCGGCGAAGGTGATGCGGCTCAAAACATACTCGAGGAATTCGGTGGTTGGCCGACCGGCACGGATGCCAGGGATGAAACCACCGTAGTTCTTCATGTTGTCGCTGACCTCTTCTGGGTTGAAGGTAATCGCAACGTAGAAGTAGGTGAAGCCGAAAATCAGCAAGAAGTAGAGCGACATGTATAGCGGGTTGTCGCCCTGGGTTAGGTAGTTCGAAACCCAGGTGACCCAGTCTTGAACCTGACCGTTTGCGTCTGGCTGGTTGAACTGGGCGATCAAGGCTGGCAGGTAAAGCAAGCTCGAGGCGAAGATAACCGGAACAACACCGGCCATGTTGACCTTGATTGGAATGTAAGTGCTCTGACCGCCGTATTCGCGTCGACCGACCACACGCTTCGCGTACTGCACCGGAACTCGGCGCTGTGACTGCTCAACCAGGATGACTAGCAAGACAATCAGCACACCGACACCGATAACAACGAGAAGGGTCTCGATGCTCTTGGTCTCTGCGATGGTGATTAGCGATGACGGGAAGGTTGCCGCGATCGAGGTGAAGATAAGCAGCGACATTCCGTTTCCGACGCCGCGCTCGGTGAGCAACTCACCCATCCACATGATCAAGCCGGTTCCGGCGGTCATGGTGATAACCATCAGGATGATGGCGATTGGTGAGGTGTCGGTAAGAATCTGGCTGGTGCAGCTCGCACCGAACAAGGCACCCTGACGCGCAACCGCAATCAAAGTAGTCGACTGCAAGATTCCAAGAGCGATGGTGAGGTAACGGGTGTACTGAGTTAGCTGCGCCTGGCCTGACTGGCCTTCTTTGTGCAGTGCCTCAAAGCGCGGGATGACCACGCGAAGAAGCTGCGTGATGATCGAGGCCGTGATGTAAGGCATGATGCCAAGTGCAAAGACTGAAAGCTGAAGCAATGCGCCACCGCTGAACAGGTTCACAAGTTCATAGAGACCCGATGTGCTTTGAGTCGCCTGAAGACACTGCTGCACATTGCCATAGTTCACGAATGGGGCAGGAATGAACGAGCCCATGCGGAAAATGCCAATGATGAACAGGGTGAACAACAGTTTTCGTCGCAGATCCGGGGTGCGGAACGCACGAATTACAGCGCTAAACAACAGCTGGCCTCCTGGCTAGTAGAGCTCGGTGATTACTCGTTGACCGAGCCACCAGCTGCGACAATTTTCTCGGCTGCTGAGCGCGAGAC
>JBEAWS010000083.1:0-6644 GCA_041160185.1 Actinomycetota bacterium | reverse complement strand
TCATCGCCTTGACCTTGGAGCGCATCGCGCTGGTGACTTCGTTCGGAGCAACGCCGAATATGCGAGAGCCAACGAATCTGTGCAAGTCCTCTCCGCTCTTGAAAGCTTCAATCAATCCGGCGTCTTCGCTCAGGTGAGCCATAATGCGCATCTCAATCTGAGAGTAGTCAGCTGTAAGCAGAGTCTCGAAGCCATCGCCAACTACGAACGAATCGCGAATCTGTCTGCCCCGTTCACTCTTGATAGGAATGTTCTGCAGGTTTGGCGAGTCGCTGGATAAGCGACCGGTTGAAGTGCCTGTTTGTGAATAGTTGGTGTGAATTCGATTGTCTGCGCCAATCGACTTGATCACTGTTTCAACTATCTGACGAAGCTTCGTAGACTCTCGGTGTTCCAGCAGTTTGGCAAGAAACGGATGTTCGGTCTGCTCGAACAATTCGTTGAGAGCCGCTGCGTTAGTTGAGAATCCAGTTTTGACCGACTTAGTGCCGGTCATACCAAGGTCTTCGAAAAGTACGGTCTGCAGCTGTTTTGGTGAGGCGAGGTTGATCTCTTTGCCAATAATCGAATAGGCCTCGGCCGCAATCGCGTTAACCTCTTCACCGAGCGATTCGAAAAGTTTCTCGAGTTTAGGGCGGTCGATAAAGACTCCGGTTTGCTCCATTGCTGCAAGGGCGTGACTGCTTGGCAACTCGATCTCGGTTAGCACTCTCACTTGGTCTTCATCCTGTAGTTTCTTGAACAGCTTCGGTGCGAGCACAGCCGCTAGCCAGGCATCGAGTGATGCGTCGTCAGACGACTCACGGATGAGCGCGTTTTGGTCTCCCCTGGAAACGGACAGACCTAGGTATTCGAGAGCAATGTCGTCGAGCTCGTAGCCCTTGCGAATAGGGTTCAGCAGATAGGTCATCAGCAGCAGGTCGAACTCGACCCCGTTGAGATCGAGCCCGAGTTGCAATAGCTCTCTCGTGCTGTTCTTGGCGTCGAAAATGGCCTTAGGTGCCTCAGAGGCTAGCCAGGGCCCGAGCACGTTTTGCAGTTCAGCGGTCGAAGCTGGGATCCAGGTTTGACGTTTGGTTTCGGTGCTCAGCCCGACGCTGAGCACCTGGTCTTCGCCGAATTCAAACGCAATCGCTAGTAAGCCGACCTGTTTGCTCAGCAAGGTGCTCAGTTCGCTAGTCGAGATGTTTTCATTCTTAGGAATTTCTATTTCGGCAAACACCTCTGGAGAGGCGGCTTCTTCGGCAATCGTCGCAGGCGCAGAGTTCGCAGAAGCTGTGCCTGAACCCTTTAGGCGCAAAACCCTCTCGGTTAGCGACTTGAAGTGCAACTTGCTGAAAACGCTTCGCACGTTCTGCTCGTCAACGCCCTTGATCTCTAAACTGTCGAGGTTGAAGTCGAAATCAAGATCTCGAACCAAGTGATTCAGTCTGCGGTTTCTGACGGCCAGCGGCATATGCTCTCTCAGGCTCTCGCCCACTTTGCCGGCTATCTCTTCGGCCGAGTCGAAAATCGCCTGCAGTGAGCCGAATTGTTGCAGCCACTTAGCCGCCGTCTTCGGTCCGACACCGGGAATCCCGGGTAGGTTATCTGAGGTCTCGCCAACCAACGCAGCTAAATCTGGATACTGCGCAGCGTGCACCGCATATTTCGCATAGACCGCTTCGTCGTCCATACGAGCGAGATTAAGCACGCCCTTTACCGGATAGAGAATCGTGGTTTCTTCGCGTATCAACTGAAAGGTATCGCGGTCGCCCGAAACCACGAAAACCCTGAAACCCTGGTCGGCGGCCTGGTCGGCCAAGCTGGCGAGTATGTCATCGGCCTCGTAGTTTTCGCGCGTGATGTTCTTGATGTTCATCGCGTCAAGGGCTTCGCGAAGCAACTCGGTTTGACCCATGAACTCCGGCGGGGTCTCACCGCGGGTTCCTTTGTATTCGGGATACTCTTCGGTTCTAAACGACTCTCTTGAGATGTCGAAGGCGACCGCCATGTGGGTCGGTTTCTCGGCAGCCAAGATGTTGAGCATCATCGATAGGAATCCGTGGATAGCGTTCGTGTGTTGCCCGTCTGGGGTTCTAAAACTGTCTGGGCTCAGCGCATAAAAGGCACGAAATGCCAGAGAATGCCCGTCAATTAGCAGCAAGGTAGGCTTGGCATTCATAGGCATAGCCTAGGCGAATTGCGAGGAACCTCATGACTGACGAAGTGAAAACCAGTGAAGATGCGGCCAAACTGCTAACTGAGAGATCGGTCGGCGAACTGGCCGAGAAGCTTGGAATCAAAATTCTTGAACTGTCAGCCGAACGCTCTGTGGCGACGATGCCGGTTGAAGGTAACACCCAACCGTTCGGTGTTCTGCACGGTGGTGCGCACGTGGTTCTAGCCGAAACTCTCGGCAGCATGTCGGCGAACGTTTGGGCTTACCCCGACCGGTTGGCAGTTGGAATTGAAGTCAATGCTTCGCACAGTCGCTCTGCCGTGGGCGGCTTGGTCACCGGCACTTGCACCGCACTAAACCTCGGCAAGTCTTTGACCGTGCACGAGATTGTTGTCACGGATGAACAGGGTCGGCGCCTGTCGACCGTTCGCATCACGAACTTTCTTCGCGAGAAACCTACTCGGTAGCGGCTTTTTTCTCGCCGAGCTGCTCGATTATGGTCAGCGCGACTTCGTGCATGGTCAGTCTCCTATCCATCGAAGCCTTCTGAATCCACCTAAAGGCCTCGGGTTCGGTCAGGTTCATCTTCTCGTTCAGCAGACCCTTGGCCCGATCAACTAGTTTTCTGGTCTCGAATCGCTCGGATAGGTCGGCGATCTCGGCCTCTAGCGCAACTATTTGTTGGTGGCGACTCCACGCGATTTCAATCGCCGGAAGCAAGTCGTTCGGGCTAAAAGGTTTAACCAGGTAAGCCATGGCACCGGCCTCAGAAGCGCGTTCGACCAGTTCTCGTTGGCTAAACGCGGTAAGCAGAACAATTGGAATGCGCAGCGACTGAAGTTGCTCGGCGGCCGAGATTCCGTCGAGGTTAGGCATCTTGATGTCCATGACAATCAAATCGGGAAGCTTCGCCTTGGCAAGTTCAACAGCTTCGAGGCCATCTGCGGCCTCGGCTATGACCTCGAAACCCAAGTCTCCGAGCGTCTCTACTATGTCCATGCGAATGAGTGATTCGTCCTCGGCTACCAGAACGGTGCGCTTTGCCGCTTCTTCACTCATGTTCTTTAGCGTATTGGAGTTTTGGGCTGAAACCGCGATGGTCTAAACTATTTTCGTTACAAGCCGAAGTGGCGAAATGGCAGACGCGGAGCACTCAAAATGCTTTTCCGAAAGGAGTGCGGGTTCAAGTCCCGCCTTCGGCACAAATGCAGAACGCACCCTCTCGGGTGCGTTCTTTTTCGTTAAATATCTTCGCCGACTCGATGCACCCTGAGCGTGTTGGTCGATCCTGGAACGCCTGGCGGGGTTCCTGCCACTACGACCACCTCATCGCCCATCTTTGCCAAGCCCTGTGCAAGAAGAATCTCATCGACCTGGCTCATCATCTGGTCGGTGTGTTGCACCGGCTTCACCATGAACGTCTTCGAGCCCCAAACCATTGAGACTTGACGCATTGTGTCTGCACTAGGCGTGAAAGCGATGGTTGGAACCGCTGACCTCAGTCTTGCGACTCTCCTGAGCGAATCGCCAGATGCTGTGAAGACACAGACAAACTTCGAACCAAGAAGCTCGGCAATTTCAACCGCTGCGAGTGACACTGCGCCAGCGTGGGTGTGCGGTCTCGTGCCTAACTTTGGAATGCGATCTAAACCGTTGTCTTCGGTTGACTCAATGATTCGAGCCATGACCTCCACGGTTTCGACTGGCCACTTGCCAACCGATGTTTCACCAGAGAGCATCACGGCGTCTGCCCCATCGAGAATGGCGTTGGCGACGTCAGAAGCCTCGGCGCGGGTGGGTCGCGAATTCTCAATCATGGTCTCAAGCATTTGAGTCGCCACGATTACCGGCTTGGCCCAACGCCTCGAAAGCTCAACCGCACGCTTCTGAACGATAGGCACCTCTTCGAGCGGAAGCTCAACGCCTAGATCTCCGCGCGCAACCATGATGCCGTCGAACGCATCGATGATCTCTTCGAGTGCGGCAACAGCCTGTGGTTTCTCAATCTTGGCGATTACAGGAAGGAATCTTCCCTCCTCTTTCATGATTTCGTGAACGCGAACGATGTCTGATGCATCGCGCACGAACGACAGAGCGATCATGTCTGCTCCGAGTCTCAGGGCCCAGCGCAGGTCGTCTTCATCCTTGTCAGAAAGAGCCGGCACGTTCACTGCAACCCCTGGCAGGTTGATGCCCTTGTTGTTTGAGACGAAGCCACCTACTTCGACAACCGTGGTTACCGTGGTCGCGTCTACAGCAGTCGCTTTGAGAGTGACCTTGCCATCGTCGATAAGCAAAAGATCGCCAGGTTTCACATCACCAGGCAGACCCTTGAATGTTGTGCCACAGATGTTGACATCGCCCATGATCTCATCGGTGGTGATTTTGAATGTTGCGCCCTTCTCGAGCATGACCGGGCCTGATTCAAACTTGGTTAGACGGATCTTCGGGCCCTGAAGGTCGACGAAGACACCGACTGCCTTGCCGAGGTCTTCTGCAGCCTTTCGCACGTTTCTATAGACCTCTTCGTGCACTTCATAGCTGCCGTGGCTGAGGTTCATGCGTGCGACGTCAACACCAGCCTCAATTACGGCACGGATCTGCTCGTAACTAGCTGTTGCTGGCCCTAAAGTGGCGACAATCTTGGCGCGTCTCATTGATTCCTTCTTCTGTTTTGCGTGGCAAGTTTACCAAGCGTTGATCTTGTTACAGGTCGAACGACTTTTCGTTCGGCTTAACGGGTGACGGCAACTGGGTTACCCCCTCGAGATATTCGTCAATTGCTGCCGCAGCCGAGCGTCCTTCTGCAATCGCCCAAACGATTAGGCTCTGACCTCGTCCGGCATCCCCCGCGACAAAGAAGCCATCCTCGGCCGTCTGCCACTTCGGCGATCTTGCAACGTTGCCTTGGTTATCGAACTCTGTGCTGGTCTGATTTGCCAGAGTGTTCTGCTCAGCGCCGGTGAATCCGAGGGCTAGCAGCACCAAGTCAGCTTTGATTATTCTCTCGGTGCCAGGCTTGGCTTGTCTCTTGCCGTCTTTGAATTCCGTTTCGGCTACCTTGAGGCCGGTGACTGAGTCATCGGTGCCGACAAACTCTACGGTGGAAGCCAGGTACTGACGCTCGCCGAACTCTTCGTGAGCGCTAGCTACTTCGAATAGGTTGGCAAACGTTGGCCACGGTTGATCGTCACGGCGCTCAGATGGCGGCTGGTTGCCAATGGCGAGCGTGGTGACCGAGAGCGCACCCTGACGTGTGGCAGTTCCAAGGCAGTCTGCACCGGTATCGCCACCACCAAGAATCACAACGTGCTTGCCCTCAGCGCTCAACTGATTGGCTACGTCGTCGCCGGCAACAACCTGATTCGCCTGGTGCAGGTAGTGCATCGCGAAGTGAATTCCTGGAAGATCGCGACCTGCGATCTTCAAGTCACGCGGGGTTGGTGCACCGGTTGCTACCAGTACGGCGTCAAACCTAGAGCGCAAATCGCTCCAGGTGATGTCGACACCGATGTTCACGCCAAGACGAAATCTAGTTCCCTCGGCTTCCATCTGCGCGACCCTGCGATCGATGTGGTGCTTCTCCATCTTGAAGTCAGGAATTCCGTATCGCAGCAAACCGCCGATGCGGTCGTCGCGTTCAAATACCGCAACGGTGTGACCTGCTCGAGTGAGCTGTTGGGCGGCAGCTAAACCGGCTGGCCCAGAACCAACAACAGCAACCGTCTTACCGGTTAGTCGCTCTGGCGCGTGCGGTAGAACCCAGTTGTTCTCGAAAGCCTTGTCGATGATCGAGACTTCGATCTCTTTGATTGTCACCGCTGGCTGGTTGATGGCAAGAACGCAAGAACTCTCACAAGGTGCGGGGCACAATCTGCCGGTGAACTCGGGAAAATTGTTTGTCGCGTGCAGTCGTTCAATTGCACTCTGACCTTGGTCTCTCCAGGTGAGATCGTTCCACTCGGGAATCAGGTTGCCAAGGGGGCATCCTTGATGGCAGAACGCGATTCCACAATCCATGCAGCGACCAGCCTGCTGTCGAACCACAGCTGAATCTCGTGGCTCGTAAACCTCTTGCCAGTCACGCACACGGATAGATACAGGCCTGCGCTCGGCGGTCTGTCGCTCGGTTACTTTCAGAAAGCCTCTCGGATCAGCCACCGGTCACCGCCAAAATTTGTTTCCATACAACATCGCCGTCGGGGTCTAGCTGGTCGACCTTTGCCTGGCTGCGAATCTTGAGAACTGCTGCGTAGTCGCTCGGAAGCACTCTCGAGAAATTCTCAACCTCGGTTTCGAAGTTCTCAAGCAAAGAAGATGCAAGGGTTGAATCGGTCAGTTGCACGTGGGCGAGCAACATCTGCTTCAAAGTTTCGGCATCGTCGCTGTCGAGAGGTGCAACACTAACGTCGTCATTCTCGAGCGCTTCTCGGTTGATGCGATCGGCGCGCAGGCGGTAAATGTAGGCGACTCCGCCAGACAT
>JBEAWS010000047.1:0-6544 GCA_041160185.1 Actinomycetota bacterium | reverse complement strand
GGCGAGCACTTTGACATTCACGGCGGTGGGCTAGATCTTCGTTTTCCGCATCACGAAAATGAGCTTGCGCAGTCGCGAGCAGCCGGCTTCGAATATGCAAACTTCTGGGTGCACAACGGTCTCGTCAATTCGAATGGCACCAAGATGTCTAAGTCGCTCGGCAATTTTGTTTCTGCAGCTGACCTCTTCGAGCAAGACCCGCGCGGGCTTGCCGTTCGCTACTACCTGCTGACCGCGCACTACCGAGCAAACCTCGAATATCACGATGGAGTTTTGGCTGAAGCCAAGACCAACATCCGTGGCATTGAAAGCTTCGTGAAACGTGCTCTATCGCTGATTGCACCGGCGCTCGAATCGCCATCGGCATTCTTGCAAAACGACTTTGATTTCGACCTGTTGCCTGCCGATTTTGTTGCCGCGATGAACGATGACCTAAATGTTCCTGCTGCTCTCGCGGTGTTGCACGAAGCGATTCGCGCTGGCAACAGTGCTGTCGATGCGGCAGATATTAACGTGGCAACCGAGCAACTCGGTGCAACCATAATGATGTGCAAGGCCCTCAACGTTTATCCGTTTGATGTGAACGCCTCTGGTGAGGTCGTTTGGCCGGCTGTCGAAGCATCGGCCGAGCTCAAGTCGAAAATCGAACGGCTGGTGGCAGATCGACTCGCGGCAAAGGCCGCAAAAGATTTCGCGAGGGCAGATGCCATTCGCGATGAACTAACCAACTTAGGAGTCACTCTCGAAGACTCCGCAGATAAAACCAATTGGAGCGTCAACTAATGGCAAAACCACCACGTCCGGGAGCGGCAAAGGGCAAAAAGGCGGCCACAACAGGCAGCGGCGGCTACGGCAAGAAGAAGCTCGCCGGCAAGGGGCCAACTCCGAAGGCTGAAGACCGCAAGAACCACAAGGCGTTCAAGCTGAAGCAGGCCGCCGAGCGCAAGGCCAAGGCGCTGGGCATCAAGACCGCTGGCAAGGGCGCTGGCAACTCAAAGGTCGCCCGCGAGTTTGCCGATTCGATCAAGTCGCCAGGCGCAAAGGCCGCTGCCGGTGGCAAAGCTACGGCTCGCACCACCGGTCGCGGCACACGCGTTGCTGCTGGCAAGACCGTTCGCGATGGGTCTCGCCGAGGCGAGTTTTTGGCACCTAGTGCTCGCACCGCCGGCTCTGCTGGTGCGGCTCGTCGCTCAGGCGACCGCGTGGCCAAGGCTGCAGATGCCGCCGAAGTTTTGTCTGGCCGCAACTCGGTGCTCGAAGCACTGCGCGCAAAAGTTCCGGCAACTGCGCTGTTCATCGCAACGCGCATCGAAATGGATGACCGCGTCAAAGAAGCTTTGAAGATTGCTGCCGCACGCGGAGTTGCAATCAACGAAGTCACTCGTCCAGAAATCGACCGTATGACCGGTTACGACTCAGTGCACCAGGGAATTGCACTTCAGGTTCCGCCATACAAATATCAGCACCCGATGGAGATGCTCGACACGATTCTCTCGCGAGGGCAGAAGCCACTTCTCGTTGCCCTCGATGGAATCACCGACCCACGAAACCTCGGCGCAATAATTCGTTCTGTCGCCGCATTCGGTGGTCAGGGAGTCATCGTTCCGCAGCGTCGTTCGACCGGTGTGACTGCATCGGCCTGGAAGACATCTGCGGGTGCCGCAGCTCGCGTTCCGGTAGCTCTCGCCGCAAACCTAAACGCGACTCTCAAAGACTTGAAAAAGCGCGGCTGTTTCATCGTGGGTCTTGACGGCGATGGCGACATGCAGATGCACGACTTCAAACTCGGCACTGAACCGATTGTGCTTGTGATCGGCAGCGAAGGCAAAGGCCTTTCACGCCTGGTGCAAGAGAACTGCGATGCAATCGTTTCGATTTCTATTCACGGCAACACCGAGTCTTTGAATGCCGGAATCGCAGCTTCGGTTGCGCTCTATGAAGTCAGCAAGCGCCGCCTAGACAAGTGACCTCGTTACAGAAGAGTAAAAAAGTTAACTGCCACTGGTAATCCAATACCTGCGCCACAGCGCACCCTCAAATTCGACCTTGTTCTCGAGCAATCCTCCGTGCGATTCAATCACCCTTTTCGAGCCTTCGTTGTTATCAAGGCATGTGACAAGAACTTCAGTGATTCCCAATTCACGCGCTAAGGCAAGTGACTGCCTTAGCACCTCGGTTGCGAAGCCCTGTCTGCGGTAGCTCGGCCTTACGCCATATCCAATGTGGCCAACAAAGTTAAACAAGAAGTCGTTCAACTCATGTCGGATAGAGGTGCGTCCAATGAGGTTGCCATCACTTTCAGCGATCAGGAATGTTGCGGGAACTCGCCCTTCTTTCAAATTCGTCCCCGTAGATTCATTTTCGAGAATTTCCAGATATTCATGCCATGCCATTCCTTCTGTGTAACCAAGAAGGAATTCAAAGTTATCTTTCGCAAGTTCTGAATGTGCGAGCAACGCCTGCGCTTCATCTGCCAATGACAGTGGCCTGAGTTTCATGGAACCTTCTAGACACTTCATCTATACCAGGTCGCGCCAGTCGGTCTCTTCGTCATCCACGGAAACAATGAGCCCGGTTGGCACCGCGTCTGGCAGGGTGATGGCTCCCGTGGTTGGCGCTAAAAAAGCCTCTTCGTCTCGTCTGAAAGCCAGCACGTTGGTCACATAGCTCTGAACGGCTTCTAGCAGCGGGATGCCGCGCTGTTCGTTCTCGGCCTTGTACCAGCGGTGCTCTAGCACCTGGTGAAAGATCTCGGCGGGCTCAAGTTTGCCGCGCATCTCAAGCGGAATCGCGTTGACCACCGGCTCGTAAACCCGGCTGGTCCACTCGTGAGCCAATACCTCTTCGTCGGCACCGGGTCTCTGATGCTTCAGTTTGTATTCGTCAATCGAGTTCAGCAACCTTCTGGCCTGGTTCTCTTCAACGTCGAGACCGGTGAGCTGCAGAAGTCTTCGCGCGTGGTGACCGGCGTCAACCACCTTTGGCTGAATGCGAACCTTGTTGCCATCTTCTTCGCTCACGATGGTCAACTCACCAATGTCGAATCCAAGTTCGTTCAGCTGCTGCACTCGACGTGAAATCTTCCAGCGCTCGTTTGATTCAAAAATCTCCGCGCCGGTAATCGATTTCCAGAGTTCGCGATACTGATTCACAATTCGGTTTGAAATTTCTACGGGATCGATTCCGGCGTGCGCATTTCCGCTCGCAATCAGATCCATGAGTTCGCCGGCGATGTTGATGCGGGCAATCTCTAGATCGTTTTCGCGTTGGCCCGCAGACAATCCCTGCTCATAGAGCTGACCGGTTTCTGCGTCAACCAGGTAGGCCGCGAACGATCCGGCATCGCGACGAAAGAGAGTGTTCGAGAGCGAAACGTCACCCCAGAAGAAACCTGTCACGTGCAGTCGAACCAAAAGCAAAGCCAACGCATCGACCAAGCGTTTTGCTGTTTCGAGTCGTAGCCCCTGAGACCACATCGCGCGATACGGAAGCGAAAACTTTAGGTGCCGTGTAATGAGGGCGGCCATAAGTGGCTCACCGTTTGAGTCTGTGCGGTTGCTAACCACGGCGAATGGTTCGACGCAGGGCACCGAAAGCTTGTTGAGGCTCTTCAGCATGTCGAACTCGCGGCGGGCCAATTCGGGCAGGGTCTCTTTGATGGCAATCACATAGTTGCCAAGGTGAGCAAAGCGCACGATGTGGCGACTAAGGCCCTTCGGTAGAGCGGCGATGGTCTCGCTCGGCCAGTCTTCCAATGGCAAATGCCACGGTAGGTCCAGCAGTGCTGGCTCTACCGTGGCAGCCGTTATATCTAGGGATGAACTCAATTAGTTGATGCGGTCGCCTGAAACAGCGTCGAACAGGTGAACGATTGCGTCACCGGCAGCCTTCAAGAACACGGTCTCGCCAGCCATCGGGTGGCTGCGGCCGTCGACGCGTGAAACCACGTCGATTGCCTTGCCATTGATCTGTGCTGAACCGTATAGGTAACCGTCTGCACCAAGCTCTTCGATGACGTCGATGGTTACTTCGATGCCTTCCTTCTTGGTGACATCAAGGTTCTCTGGACGCAAGCCAACCCAAACGGTGTCGCCCGAAGCCTTCGAGAGAATCGAAGATGAGACAGGAAGCACGGTGTTACCGAACTGCACGCCGCCTGAAACCTTGGTCAACTCGAGCAGGTTCATCGATGGTGAACCGATGAAGCCGGCAACAAACAAGTTGGTTGGCTTCTCGTAAAGGTTGCGAGGGGTGTCAACCTGCTGCAGCAAGCCGTCTTTCATCACAGCGACGCGGTCACCCATGGTCATAGCTTCGACCTGGTCGTGAGTCACGTAAACGGTGGTTACTCCGAGGCGACGCTGAAGCGAAGCAATCTGAGTACGGGTCTGAACGCGAAGCTTCGCATCCAAGTTTGATAGCGGCTCATCCATGAGGAACACCTGAGGCTTACGAACGATCGCACGACCCATTGCTACACGCTGACGCTGACCACCTGAAAGGGCCTTCGGCTTGCGAGCAAGGTATGGCTCGAGGTCGAGAAGTCGGGCTGCTTCGAGAACGCGCTCTGCACGCTCTTCTTTGCTAACGCCAGCAATCTTCAGAGCGAAACCCATGTTCTCTGCCACGGTCATGTGTGGGTAGAGAGCGTAGTTCTGAAAGACCATCGCGATGTCGCGGTCTTTTGGTGGAACGTCGGTGACGTCGCGGTCACCAATGCGAATTTGGCCTTCGTTTACTTCTTCGAGGCCTGCGAGCATGCGCAGTGATGTTGATTTTCCGCAACCAGAAGGGCCAACCAAAACCAAGAACTCGCCATCGGCGACGGTCAGGTTTAGCTTGTCTACTGCTGCGCGTGTGCCACCAGGGTAAATGCGTGTGGCCATGTCGAATGTTACTGATGCCATGATATTTCTCCTCACCGGCAGGAACGAGCCGGACGATCCGTTGTGAAAGAGCCAGAGGGAGGTTTCCCTCTGCTACCTCCCATTATGCCAAGGCTTTTGCCTGCCCGAGCCCTCGTTTAGACTTGGATTCTGTCCGAAACCCAATCGTGACGAAAGGTTATCCATGAGTTCAAACAACCGCCCGACCCGCTCTCAGCAGCGCGAAGAGGCCAGAGCCAAAGCTAAGGCCATGCGCGAGCAGCACAAGAAGGCTGAGCGTCGCAAGGGTTTGCTCATCAAGGCCGCTGCAGGTCTAGCAGTTGTTGGCGCGGCAGCAATCATCGCTTCTGTGGTCATCGGCGGAATGGCCGGCAACGTGAACTCAAACCAGAGTGACACCCCGCGCAACCTAACTTCGAACAACGGTTTCTTGGTCGGTGCTAACGGCGAGATGTTTACCGCGTCGAACACCCCAACCCCAACTCCTGCGCCGGGTGCGACGGCCGCTCCAACAAGCCCCGTGAAAATCATCACCTACGTTGACTACCAGTGCCCATATTGCGCCTACTTCGAAAACGCCAACATCGATCAGATCAAAGGCTGGCTAGACACCGGCTTGGCAACTCTCGAGGTTCGCCCGCTTTCATTCTTGGATGGCCGTGGCTCGCCAAACGAGTATTCGAGCCGAGCAGCGAACGCAACCGCTTGCGTTGCATCGTTCTCGCCGAACAATTACTTCGACTTCAGCAAGGCTCTGTTCATCAACCAGCCGCTCGAAGGAAACCGTGGCCCGTCAAACAACCAACTCTTCAACACGGCCAAGCAAGTTGGAATCACCAACGAGTCTGAGGTCGAGTCTTGCATCAAAGAGAAATCGTTTGGCAAGTGGATTCTGAAGACCACGGATGCCACCTTCGAAGCTGGTGTTCCTGAGTTCAGCCCAACTTTCTGGGCCGAGAAAAACGGAACCCCTGCGGTCTTTGTGAATGGCCAGCACTACAAGGGCGCCATTGACAACCCAGCGCAGTTCGCACAGTTCGTGACGGGCATCGCTTCGGGCAACTAGAATTACAAAGTTCACCTTTGGTGATCGATAGACACAGATTGCGAGCTCGCCCTCGTAAGAAGAGTGGTCAAATTCTCTTCTGCAAATCTTGTGCCTAGGCCGACCTGGCGCAATTGGTAGCGCATCGCACTTGTAATGCGAGGGTTAGGGGTTCGAGTCCCCTGGTCGGCTCCAGAAAATAGTTGACTAAGCGCCGAGAGCGCTAAGCGCTTCGAAAATCAAGAATGCTGGCCAGACCAGTGACTTGAGCACTCCGAGAACGCCATCCCAGAAGCCAGCGGCTGTCGAGATGAAGTAAATCGCCGAGCCAACCATGCCTAGAAAATAGAAGGCCGAGCCACTCTTGCCAACTTCAACGTTCACTTTTGACTTCTTCAAGTTTTTCTTCACTTTCTTCTTTACGTTTTTTGCAAATTTGCCTGCATTGAAATCGCTCATGACAGAATTCTAGCCCTCGGTGAAAGTAATGCTGACTGAATTGATGCAGTAGCGATCGCCCGTGGGGGTCTGTGGCGCGTCTTCGAAGACGTGACCCAGGTGGCAACCGCAGGCGGCGCAACGAACTTCGGTGCGAACCATTCCGTGCGAACGA
>JBEAWS010000010.1:0-4424 GCA_041160185.1 Actinomycetota bacterium | reverse complement strand
GCGAGCGTGATGCAAAGAATTCCGATGCCAAGAAACATGATGCGCTTGTCTTTGAAAAGATTTATCTTTTCTGGTTTCTCAACCTCGGCATTTTTGTGGTGTTCTTCTTGACCGGTGTGCTGCGGAACAAATCGCCTAACAACGATAGGCAATATCATCTGCGTTGAACACAAGACAATCATCTGCGTCAGAATGTCGACCGACAGCGCGATGCAAAGTGTGCCAATCGCAGCACCGCTAAGTGCTCCGACCGAAAAGGCTGCGTGCAGTCTCGGCAAAACGGAGCGACCACGTTTGCCTTCGATGCTTGCGCCATCGACATTCAGCGGAACATCGACGATGCCGAATCCGAAACCTGTGACAAAAATGCAAACCGCAAAGAGCGCTATCGAGTCTGTGGTGGCGGCGAAGGCCTGGCCGATGAGACCGAGGGCGACCAGATAGAAACCGCCAAGCATCTGAGGTCGGGTGCCGAGCCTAGAGATAATTCGCGCGGCTAACGAAAGAGCAAGAATTGACCCGACGGCACCCGCAAACAACAGCAGGCCGAGTTCGCTGGTAGATACCCCGAGCAGCTCTTTGATTTCGGGCAGTCGAACCAAGAGCGCCATGCTTGGCGGGCCGATCAGGGCAAACATCACAATTACCGAGCGGTGCCAGGTCTGCAGAGCCTTCTGTTCTAAGTTCATTGGTTAGACCCCGCTTTAGCCGCGCCAATTGAGTCTCGTTTGACCGTGAAGATCAAGAACAGGATGAGTGCGGCTAGCGCCGTGAGGGTTCCACAAACCGCAATCGTTGCTCTGATGCCAATCTCGCCGGCGAGAAAACCAATCATCGGTGAACCGATAGGGGTGCCGCCCATAAAGATCAAAAGGTAAACACCCATGATGCGCCCTCGAATGTTCGGGTCAACGCTGGTCTGCACGTAGCTGTTTGCAGAGACCAAAGACATCAGGGCAATCGCTCCGCCAAACGGAAGCATGATCGAGTAGACCAAGTAGTTCGGAGCGACCGAGAGTAAGACCAAGGTGACTCCGAAAATTACGGCACCGGCCATAATGCGTCTCGGCACTCGCCAACTCTCGAGCCTTGCCGCAATCAAAGCACCAGACAGCGAGCCAATCGCCAAGAAGGTTCCGAGGCTACCGAACTCTGCCGGACCCATTTTGAATTCCTGGGTTGCCATCAGTGCGTTAAAGATTTGATAGTTCAAACCGAAAGTTGCGCTGAAGAAAACTGTGAGCATCACCAGAGTCAGATCGAGTCGCGAGCGAATGTAAACCAACGCGTCGCGAATCTTGGTGCCAAGCTCGGCACCTTTTTGAGTGTGCAATTCTTCAGCGTTGATCATGGTCAGCGTGACAATCATCACGACATACGAAAACGAGTTGATGAGAAACGACGGGCCGGTTCCGAATAGAAGAATCAAGAAACCGCTCATCGCAGGACCAACTAGGCGACCAACATTGAAGTTTGCGGAGTTCAAGCTAACGGCATTCGGCAGATCGGTTCTTCCAACCAATTCACTTGTGAAACTTGTGCGCACCGGAGCGTCTAGCGCGCTAAATACTCCAAGCGACAGCGCTGCAACATAAACGTGCCAAATTTCTACCGAGCCCGAAACAATCAGCAGACCGAGCCAAGCCGAAACGATTCCGGCACCAAAGTTGGTGATGTAAAGAAGTTTGCGCTTGTCGAACTTGTCGGCGAGCGATCCTGCCCAAAGGCTCAAGAAGAGTGTTGGTGCGAACTGCAGACCGGTCACGATTCCAAGAATCTGCGCGCTGCCAGTGAGTTCGAGCACTAGCCAGTCTTGGGCAACGCGTTGTGCCCAGGTGCCAATGTTTGACATTGCGCTGGCAGGGTAGAGCAGGCGATAGTTGCGATGCTTAAATGCCCGCCAGGCCTGCGAATTACTCACTAACTAAACCTAAACGCAACAGCAGCTAGTGCTTGACGAGGTCGGCGACCGACATCAAAATCTCGGTCGGCCTGAACGGGTACTTCTGAATCTCCGCCTCGTCTGCGATGCCAGTGAGCACGAGAATCGTGTGCAGCCCGGCCTCGATACCGGCCACCACGTCGGTATCCATGCGGTCACCGATCATGCCGGTCGACTGCGAGTGAGCGCTAATCTTGCGCATCGCCGACCTGAACATCATCGGGTTTGGCTTGCCAACTATATAAGGGTCTTTGCCCGTCGCCTTAGTAATAAGTGCGGCCACGGCTCCGGTAGCAGGCAGAACACCTTCGGCAGAAGGGCCGGTGGCATCTGGGTTGGTCGCGATGAAGCGAGCGCCGGCATTGATTAGGCGAATTGCCTTGGTGAGATTTTCGAAGCTAAAGTTGCGGGTTTCGCCGAGCACCACGTAGTCGGGGTCGACATCAGTCTGCACATAACCAACGTCGTGCAGCGCTTGGGTTAGACCCGACTCACCTATTACATACGCGGTGCCGCGCGGGTTCTGCGATTTCAAAAAGTCTGCGGTTGCGAGAGCTGATGTCCAGATGCGATCTTCGGGCACATCGAGGCCACCGGCGCGGAGCCTGGCCGATAGGTCTCGTGGAGTGTAAATCGAATTGTTGGTGAGCACCAAGAAAGGTGTGCCGGCATCCTGCCACTGCTTTATGAGTTCCGCTGCACCGTCGAGAGCTTTGCCCTCGTGCACGAGCACGCCATCCATGTCTGTGAGCCAAGATGTGATTTTGCTTCTGTCGACCATGGGTTCAGCCTATCTTGGGGCTAGTTAGGCTTGTTGAGTGAACACAGCAGTGCCTGGCGAACCGAGCCACGAACAAACCACCTGGGGCGTTGGCCCATGGATTGGTGAGCTGCCAACCGAAGACTTTTATGACCCTGAACTGTTGCGCGAAGGCGACACCCGCAACGTTCTCGACAAATACCGCTACTGGAAGATGGAAGCGATAGTCGCCGACCTCGACATTCGCCGCCACAGCTTTCACGTTGCCATCGAGAACTGGCAACACGACCTAAACATCGGCTCAATCGTGAGAACCGCCAACGCTTTCTTGGCTGCCGAGGTTCACATCGTCGGGCACAAGCGCTGGAACCGTCGAGGCGCGATGGTCACCGATCGCTACCAGCACGTGCGTCACCACCCGACGGTCGAAGAATTCGTGGCTTGGGCCAAGGCCGAGGGCCTGCCCATCATCGCCATTGACAATGTGCCCGGATGTCAGCAAATCGAAACCTACGAGCTGCCCGAAAACTGTGTTCTTCTGTTCGGCCAGGAAGGCCCCGGACTGAGCGAGGCCGCGATTGCCGCTTCAGAGGCGGTGCTTGAAATCACCCAGTTTGGCTCGACCCGCTCAATCAACGCCAGCGCCGCAGCCGCCATCACCATGCACGCCTGGATCATGCGCCACGTGTTCAAGAAATAAACTTTCTCTTGCCAGTTGGTGTTCGCTAAACTTGGTAGGGAACGCGGTCGCGTTTCCAATCCCGTTTCTGAGATGAGGCTGTTGTGCCTGCTGTTGTGATTGTCGGTGCCCAGTGGGGCGACGAAGGCAAAGGCAAAGCCACCGACCTTCTAGCCGAACACATTGATTATGTGGTCAAGTTCAACGGCGGAAACAACGCAGGGCACACCGTCGTAATCGGCAACGAAAAATATGCTTTGCACCTACTACCTTCTGGCATTTTGACTCCTGGCGTTGTGCCGGTTATCTCAAACGGTGTCGTCATCGATCTTGCTGTTCTGTTTCAAGAAATCGATGCGCTCAACTCGCGCGGCATCGACACATCCAAGTTGCGCATCTCTGCAAACGCTCACGTCATCACGCCATACAACGTCACCGTAGACAAAGTCTCAGAGCGTTTCTTGGGCAAGCGCGCAATCGGAACCACCGGTCGCGGAATCGGCCCGACCTACGCAGACAAGATCAATCGCGTTGGAATTCGCATTCAAGACCTTTTTGACGAGAGCATCCTTCGCCAAAAGGTTGAGGGCGCACTCGTTGCCAAGAACAACCTGCTAACCAAGGTTTACAACCGTGCCGCAATCAAGGTCGACGACATCGTCAAAGAATTGCTTTCATACACTGAGCGTCTCGCCCCTATGGTTGCCGACACTGCACTTGAACTGCACCAGGCAATCGAAGCGAACAAGAACGTTCTATTCGAGGGTGGCCAAGCCACAATGCTCGACGTCGATCATGGAACCTACCCGTTTGTCACTTCTTCAAGTTCAACCGCCGGTGGCGCATCAACCGGTTCAGGCATCGGCCCAGGCCTCTTCACCACTGTGATAGCAATCGTGAAGGCATACACAACTCGCGTAGGTTCTGGCCCGTTTCCGACAGAACTCTTTGATGACAGCGGTGAGTTCTTGCGCAAGACCGGCCACGAGTTCGGCACCACCACTGGGCGACCACGTCGCTGCGGTTGGTATGACGCGCCTATT
>JBEAWS010000095.1:0-3723 GCA_041160185.1 Actinomycetota bacterium | reverse complement strand
TGTCGTAGTAAATCTCGTTGTTGCTCAGGTCGGCAACTCCGGCCCACAAGAAGAAGCCAGCGATTGGCGATTCGATCTGAAGACCGCGGTCATTCTGGTTGCTAAGAAAGCTGAACAGGCTGGCATTGGCACCCAGCAAGAAACCCAAGACGACAACGGTCGCCGCGGTAGTGGCCGTTGCGATGAGAATGCGAACGCGATGCTTGCTGGCCGCCATCGCCGAAATCAGCAGGGCCGCCGGCCATATCTTGATTGCCGCACCAATTGCGAACCAGGCGGTCGAGGCATTGAGTTTTCGATTTACCAGCGCCATCACTCCGAGCAAAGCCACGACCACGCTGAACGAGTCGACGCGTGAGATTGAGACTGGGCCGAGCACGACCAAAAAGAAAATCCAGAACCAGGCAGCACTGAAGCGAAGCGCTGAGTCGGCATTTTGTCTGCCGAAGTTTGCAATCATGGCGACCAACAGCAAATTCAGAATGGTGATTATGGTCAGCCAGCCGGCTTGAAAATCATTCGGGTTAATCAGCGCACTCGCCCACATCGGAATCATGGCCGGATATGGGTAAACCCAATCGGCGTTTATGCCGAGAAGTTTCTGCGAGTCAATCATGAATTGCACCCAAGGTTGGTATGCAAACAAAATGTCACCCATCGGTGTGCTCGGCGAACGCAATCCGGTGTAAATCAACCAGAGGTGCGCAAACAGCCCCGCGATGAGAAGCAGCCAGATGCTCTCAAATGGTTTGCGCGGTGTGCGCGCGACAAGTTCGCTCATGAGATTTCTGCGATTGCCTTTCTAAGCGACTCTGCAACGTCTAGTGCTGAAACCGGACCATCGTGCGACGCCAACTCTGCTGCCCTCGAGTGTAATTCGACGGCAAGTTCGATCACGTCAAGAAAGACCTCTTCAGATTCGAGCACTGCAACGTGATTCGCCGCGAGCAAGGCCGCGAGCGCGCCAGCCAGAACATCTCCGGTTCCTGCGGTGGCCAGGTGGGCAGACATCGGGCCTAGCGCGCGAACCTTTTGATTCGGCGAAGCCATCCAGTTGATGTTGCCCTTGAGTAGCACGTGGCAATCGGTCAGCTTGGCGGCAAGCAGGGCGGCGGCTTCGGGGTCGGCTTCGATCTCAGACCGCGAGGTGACTTGCCCCACTCGGTTAAGCAGTGCCGCCAGCTCGCCGGCGTGCGGTGTCAGAATCGTTCGCTTGGGGTGCTGCGTGAAGTCGACCATCGCCAGCGCTCCGGCATCGACCACGGCAATCGCAGCCTTCGAGAATTGGGCCAGAACGTCGAGCACTTCTGGGGCATCTGCCTCATGGTCAGCCGAGATTCCCGACCCGAGCACCCAAACGTCGGCCCTGCCCAGCCCAAGCACAGTCTCTGGGCGAACCTCAAGCACCAATTGCCCCACCCTTTGCGGGCCTAGATAGCGCACCATGCCTATGCCGCAGCGCATTGCTGCGGTAACACCCAAAATCGCGGCTCCCGGGTATTCGAGTGACCCGGTGACGAAACCTACTACCCCTCGGGTGTACTTGTTGTCTGCCGAGTTGGGCTCTCGCAACAGGGAAAGCAGTTCGGGTCTGAGCATTCTCTAACGCTACTGAATTAGGCCCCGAATGATAGAGAATTGACGAATGGCTAAATTGTTTACCCCGCTGAAACTTCGAGACATCGAGGTTCGCAATCGCATCTTCATCGCGCCAATGTGCCAATACTCGTGCGAAGACCAAGATGGCGTCGTGAACGACTGGCATCAGGTGCACTACATCTCGCGTTCGGTCGGTGGCGCTGGAATGATCATCGCCGAGGCAACCGCGGTAACCCCTGAGGGTCGAATCACTCCGTGGTGTGCGGGCATCTGGGGCGAAGAGCACGTCGAAGCCTGGAAGAAAGTTACGACTGGCATCGCCAAGTACGGCGCTAGGTCGGCACTTCAGTTGGCGCACGCGGGTCGCAAGGCTTCGACTCACCGCGGCTTCGACGGCAAACGCGGAATGGTTAGCGCTGCCGATGGAGGCTGGCAGGGCATCTCGCCTACCAGCGAAGCGTTCGAGGGCTACGCCGATCCGCGAGAACTCGAGACCAGCGAAATTTACGACCTAATCAACGACTTCAAAGCGGCAGCCGAGCGTTCGGTTCGCGCCGGCTTTGACGCAATCGAAATTCACGCGGCCCACGGATACCTGATTCACGAATTCTTGTCTCCGCTAACCAACCAGCGTGAAGACGAGTTTGGTGGCTCGCTCGAAAACCGCGCACGCATCTTGCTCGAGATTTGCAAAGCGATTCGCTCGGTTATCCCTGAGGGCATGCCACTGATGATTCGCTTCTCGGCCACCGACTACAGCGAGGGAGGCTGGGATCTCGAGCAGACCAAGCAGGTTGCAAAGTGGTGCGCCATGGAGGGTGTTGACCTTTTCGACATCTCGAGCGGTGGGCTAATCACCGGTGTGACGATTCCTTCGGGTCCGGGCTATCAGGTTCCACTGGCCATCGGGGTAGGCGAAGTTATCGACCAGCCGGTTGCCGCCGTGGGTCAAATCACGACTTCGGCGCAGTCAGAGAAGATTCTTTCTTCGGGAGCTGTCGACGTTATCGCCATTGCCCGCGCCAGCCTGCGCGACCCATACTGGCCGCTGCGAGCGGCAGCCGAGTTGGGCGTAGACATTGACTATTGGCCAGACCAGTACACCCGCGGAAAGTGGCCAACGACTCCTTAGTCGCGCAGTGTTTAGTCGCGCCGGGTTCTAATCGCGTTGTGTCGCGTCTTGAACTTCACCCACGAGCTCTTCGAGAATGTCCTCCAAGAAGAGCACCCCGACCAGCTTGCCTGAGCGATCGAACGATCTTGCCATGTGCGCGCCGACTCGTTTCATTGAGGCCAGAGCGTCTTCGAGTTCCATGGTTGCCGGTAGCGAAATCAAAGTGCGAATTCGCTTGGCCGGAATCGGGTCGTCGATTTCGTCATCGCGCAAATCGAGCACATCCTTGAGGTGAACGTAACCCACGATTTCGGTTGCGTCGCTCTCGCTGGTTAGCGGGTAGCGCGAGAATCCGTGCTTCGCAACTGCCTGTTCGATCTCTCTCGGGGTTACCGATTCTGTGAATGACACGAGATTTTCTTGTGCAACCGAAACGTCAAGCACCTTCTTTTCGGTGAACTCGAAGGCGTTCGATAGCGCGCCAGACGAATCGTTTAGCACTCCCTCGCGGGTCGAGTGTTCAACAATGTCTTCAACCTGATCGAGCGTGTAGGCGTTGAAAGCCTCGTCGCGAACCTCGATGCGCATCAAGCGCAAGGCACCGTTGGCAATTGCGTTCAACGTGACAACAATCGGTTTGACAATCTGAGCGGTCAGGTAGAGAAGCGGGCCGAGCACCAGCGCAGCACGTTCAGGAATCGAGAACGCAATATTCTTCGGAACCATTTCGCCAAAGACTACGTGCATGAAGGTCACCAAAATCAGCGCCATTGCAAACGAGACCGCATAGCCAACGTCGTAAGGCAGACCAACAATCAAAGGCTTCAACAGGTCATGGATGCTCGGCTCGACAATTAGCAGAATTGCCAGCGAGCAGAGCGTGATGCCTAGCTGAGCGGTTGCCAGCATGAGCGAGACGTTCTCCATGGCCTTGAGCGTGATCTTTGCCGGGCGGCTGCCGGCTTCGGCGCGAGGTTCAATCTGGGCGCGACGGGCAGAAAGCACGGCAA
>JBEAWS010000029.1:0-4793 GCA_041160185.1 Actinomycetota bacterium | reverse complement strand
TCTCGGTGTGCCTTGCCAGCGGATCGATTTTTGTTATCCAGCTATTTGCCTTGGTCAGAATCTCGTATTTGTACTTCGTGCCTGCGCCAAGACCCGGAATGAAGATCTCCCAAACCCCGCTGGAGCCCATGACCCGCATTGAGTGGGCAACGCCGTTCCAGTGGTTGAAATCGCCCACCACTCTAACCGCCTGTGCATTAGGTGCCCAGACCGCAAAGCTGGTTCCGGTGCTGCCGCCTAGGCTTCCCGCAATGGTTCGCACCTGAGAGCCGAGCGCTTTCCAGAGTTCTTCGTGGCGGCCCTCGGCAATTAGGTGCAGATCGACATCGCCAAGCGTTGGCAAGTAGTGATACGGGTCATCGGTTAGCCACTCGGTGGTTTCGCCGTTCTGCAGGTAGTGGGCGGCGATTCGGTAGTCGGGCACCTTTTTGGTTTTTACAAAGCCCTGAAACAGGCCGTTTTCGAGGTGCTGAAGTTCGACCTGGATCGAGCCTTCGAGTTGGGCAAAAACTTTGGTTGCCAAAGGCTTGAGGGTTCGAATGATCCAGCCGCCGTCATGCTCGTGAGCGCCAAGCACCGAGTGAGGTGAGTGTGATTCGCCGTTAGTGACTTTCCAAATTGTGTCTTGGTCTAGTGGGGGCAGCGAGCCGTCTTTCTTCGAGAACAGCACTTTAGTTTTTCTTCGTGATGTGAAGAATGTGAGCCGGAACATCGCGAGGATCAAGCCGCACGTAGTTGCTGGCCTGCCAGGTGAATTTTTGGTCTGTCAGCAGATCGCGCACTTCGAATTCATGCGTGTTTACCGCGAGCTTATGCAAATCGAGGTGAACTGTTGTCTCTCGAACCGAGTGCGGGTCGACGTTGACCACGACGATGATGGTGTCGTCTTTGCCGGTCGGGTTGTGTTCGGCAGCGAGGTGCTTGCTGAAGACAAGAATGGAACTGTCTTCGCTCGAGTGAATTTCTAGGTTGCGCAATTGTCTGATTGCTGGGTGCTCTGCTCGAACTTCATTGAGTTTGGCAACTAGCCCAGCAATCGATCGGCCATTCTTTTCGGCAGCTTTAAAGTCGCGCGGTTTGTATTCATATTTTTCGCTGTCGATGTGTTCTTCGGCGCCCGGTCTGGCCACCGATTCGACGAGTTCGAAGCCGCTGTACATTCCCCAGCTCGCGCCAGCCATCGCCGCAACGATTGCGCGAATCTTGTGACCGGCCGGGCCGCCAAACTGAAGGTATTCGGTGAGAATGTCGGGGGTGCTCACCCAGAGGTTCGGCCTGAAGAAGTCGGCGCTCTCGCGAGAGAGTTCGGTGAGATAGCTCTCGAGCTCGGCCTTGCTGTTGCGCCAGGTGAAATAGGTGTAGCTCTGCTGGAAGCCGATTTTTGCGAGGGTGTGCATCATCGCTGGTCGAGTGAATGCCTCGGCCAAGAAGATCACATCTTCGAACTCCGAGTTCACCTCGGCAATCAGCCACTGCCAAAAGTTCACCGGCTTGGTGTGTGGGTTATCGACCCTAAACACCTTGATTCCGAGAGAAATCCAGTGCTTGACCACGCGCAAAACCTCGAGGTAGATGCCGTCGCGGTCGTTGTCGAAGTTGATCGGGTAAATGTCTTGATACTTCTTCGGGGGGTTCTCGGCGTAGGCGATGGTTCCGTCGGCGCGAGTGGTGAACCACTCGGGGTGGGTCTTTACCCACGGATGATCTGGCGAAGCCTGCAGCGCCAAATCGAGGGCAATCTCGAGGCCGAGGTCTTTGGCCTTCTTTACGAACTCGACAAAGTCTTTCTCGGTGCCCAGGTCTGGATGAATTGCATCGTGCCCGCCGGCTTCGTTGCCGATAGCCCAGGGTGATCCAGGGTCATCGTGAGTGGCCTTCAGCGAGTTGTTCGGACCTTTGCGAAACGCCGTGCCGATTGGGTGAATTGGCGGAAGGTAAACAATCTGAAATCCCATTTCGGCAATCGCGACCAAACGCTTCGATGCGGTTTTGAAATTGCCCGAGGTCCAGGTTTTTGTCTTTGGGTCGAGAACAGCGCCTTCGCTGCGCGGAAAGAACTCGTACCAGGCGGCTGCGCCTGCAAACTCGCGTTCGCACTTGATGCGAAAGACTTCGCTGAGAGTGACCAGGCTGCGAATTGGGTTTTCGGCCAAGTACTTCGCAATAGTTGATGATTCGGCTTCGGCCAGACGTGCTTTTGCCGATTTGGTTTTATCGCTGAGTTTCTCGGCAAGTTCGACCAGCTTCTTGGCTTCGCTGGCCGATCTGTCGGCTTCGGCGGCTGCCCCGGCAAACATGTTGACGCCCTCGAGCATCATCAGTTCTTCGTCTGCGCCAATGGCCAGTTTCACGGTCGCGTTGTGGTGCCAGGTCTCGTAGTCATCGCCAAAGGCGCGAATCTGAAACTTGTATTCGCCCTGTTCGGTTAGTTGCGCGATAGTGTGCCAAGAGTCTGAGCCGAGCGAGCCGGGTTGCATGCGATGCACTGAAACCTTGGCGGTTGGCGAGGTGAGAATGAGTTCGACTCCGAGGGCGTCGTGACCCTCGCGAAAGACAACGGCACTAAACGGGATAACCTCGCCCACGAAAGCCTTGGCCAGATAGGCACCGCCGTCTACCACTGGCGAAACCGCCGTAATCGGCAGGCGGCCGATCAGCGAGTCATGCTCAATTTGGTTTTGCTTCGGCTTTGCCACAAGTCAAGGGTAGTCATCAATCGGCTCGCCGACCAATTCCATTTCAGATAACGCTGTAGAGCCTGACAGTCATCGCCGGCAGGGTTATCACATCGCCGGGTTTTGCTGTGGTCTTCACGAGTTGACTCGGGTTCTCGAGGCCGCTATCCCAGAGCAGTTCGAAGCGCTCTGCCTCGATTTCTGCAGACAGTGTGAACTCGATCGAATCTTCTGCGCCGTGAACTACAAGAAGCAACTGGTTGGGCTTGCTCGAATCGGCGACGCTCTTGCCTAGCTTGGCGAAAGACCTATTCTCTGCGCTGTGCCAATCGGCCTCGGTGAGAATCTCGCCAAAGACGTTGTACCAGCGGGCCAGGTCAGACTCTGGCGTGGCCTCTTCGAAGTTATTGAAGTGCTTCGGCCGCAGTACCGGGTTTTCTTGGCGAAGCTTTATCAGGTGAGCCACGGTGTCTTCGAAGTCGCTCTGGTGCTCGGTCAGTTGCCAGTTGACCCAACTCAAGGCGGTGTCTTGGCAGTAGGCGTTGTTGTTGCCGAACTGGGTTTTCGCTCTCTCGTCGCCGGCGGTGATCATCGGAATTCCGGCTGAAAACAACAGCGTGGCCATCAGGTTGCGCATCGCTCGGCGACGCTGGGCAAGAATCTCGGCACCAACCTGTTCGCCCTCGCCGCCGTGGTTGAAAGAGTGATTGTTATTTGTGCCGTCGCGATTGCTCTCGCCGTTGACTTGATTGTGCTTCACGTTGTAGCTCACCAGATCGTGAAGCGTGAAACCGTCGTGAGCGGTGATGAAGTTCACTGTGCCGAGAGCGCCGCTTGACCCATCGACAATGTCGCGCGAACCCGAAACTCTGGTCGCCAGCTCGGAGATGCCACTTCCGTGGTTTCCACTGTTACGAGCGTTGGCAATATCGGTTAGCCAAAATCTGCGAACGCTGTCGCGGTAGCGGTCGTTCCACTCGCTGAAACCATCCGGAAACTTGCCGGTCTGCCAGCCGCCGAGGCCGACATCCCAGGGTTCGACAATCAATTTCGATTTCGCAAAATCGGCATCGGTCAAGATTCGCTCGAGCAGCGGATGGTTCGGATCGAAGTGATTGTTTTCGTCGCGAGCCAGAGTGGTCGCCAGGTCAAATCTGAATCCGTCGATTTGCATTTCGTTGGTCCAGTAGCGCAGCGAATCGATAACCAGTTCGACAACGTGTGGGTTTGAGAAATCGAGCGAGTTGCCGCAACCGGTGGTGTCGTGATAGTTGCCGAGGTCGTCTTGCCGATAGTAGCTGCTTGCATCCAGCCCCCGATAGCTGAAGGTCAAGCCGCGGTGGCCACCCTCGGCGGTGTGGTTGTAAACCACGTCGAGCAGCACCTCGATGCCATTGCGGTGCAATTCACGGATGGCCGTTTTCACTTCGTTCAAGATTGCCTGCGGCCCGGCTTCGATCGCCTCCTGGCTGGCATAGCGGTGGTGAGGGGTGAAGAAGTTGATTGAGTTGTAGCCCCAGTAGTTGAACAGGCCGGTGTTGAGCAGGTGTGATTCAGAAATGATCTGGTGAATCGGCAGCAGCTCTATAGAGGTAACGCCGATTTTCTTCAGATGCGCGATGGTGCTCTCGTGGGCGAGGGCGGCGTAGGTTCCGCGAATGTCATCTGGCAGAGCTGTGTTGCCTCTGGTTAGCCCGCGAGCGTGCGCCTCATAGATGACCACTCGGTCAAGCGGCACGTCAGGCTTGCTAACACCCTGCCAGTCGAAACTGTCGTCGACGGCCACACAGTAGTACTCGCGAGCCGACTCGCGTTTGATGCCCCTGGCGTAGGGGTCGATCAGCAGCAGTTCTCGGTTGAAGGCATGGCGCGGCCCCTCTGGCCCGTCAGCCCGCAGAGCATATTTCATGCCCGGCTTTAGTGCGGCCGAGGTCGCCGACCAAATGTCGTTTTCGCCACGGAGTAGTTCGATTTCGCGGCGAATCTCTCGCGGGTTTTCGTCGTCAAGAATCACGATTGCCAAATAGGTGGCGTTGGCCGAGTAAACCCTGATGGTTCCCAACTCGTTGGCGAAAGTTACGCCAAGTTTGTTGCCCGGCACTGCGAAAGACATAGGCA
>JBEAWS010000002.1:0-7221 GCA_041160185.1 Actinomycetota bacterium | reverse complement strand
GTTTGGACAGCCAAAACTGAAGGCAGCACGATCGCCGCAGATCAGAAGGTTTTTGTAACAGCAATTCGCGGAGCTACCGCAATTATCAAGGAGGCATAATGCAAGAGTTTTTGGACTTTTTCAATGTTCTAGTTCTTCCAGTTATCCTCATCACGATTTTCGTCGTGATCCTGGCGCGCTCTATTCGCATCATTCCTCAGGCAAGCGCTGGAATCGTTGAGCGTCTCGGCCGCTACCACCGCACTCTAGATGCTGGCCTTGCGCTAATCGTGCCGTTCATCGACAGGCTCAAGCCTCTCATCGACCTGCGCGAGCGAGTCGTCTCGTTTCCGCCACAGCCGGTAATCACCTCAGACAACCTGGTTGTCGAGATTGACACCGTTATCTACTTTCAGGTAACGAACCCGAAGTCTGCGGTTTACGAAATCGAAAACTTCATCACCGGTATCGAGCAGATCACCATCACGACACTTCGAAACGTTGTGGGTGGCATCGACCTAGAACAGACTCTAACCTCGCGTGACTCTATCAACAGTGCGCTGCGCGGCGTTTTGGATGAAGCGACCGGCAAGTGGGGAGTTCGCGTGAACCGCGTCGAGCTCAAGTCGATTGAGCCACCACAGACCGTAAAGACCGCCATGGAGTTGCAGATGAAGGCCGAGCGTGAGCGTCGTGCCGTTATCTTGACCGCCGAGGGTGAGAAGCAGAGCCAGATTCTGACCGCCGAAGGTGCTCGCCAGGCTGCGATTCTGAACGCCGAGGGTGCCGCGAAGGCAATCGTTATCAAGGCAGAGGCAGAAGCAGAAGCCGTTCAGCGCGTTTTCGACGCGGTGCGCTCGGCAGACCTCGACGACAAGATGCTCGCGTACCAATACCTAGAGCAGCTGCCGGTTATCGCTAACGGAACCGCAAGCAAGCTATGGCTTTTGCCATCGGAGCTCTCGGGGGCCATCGAGAAGATTGCCAGCGCGTTCAGACCAGGTAAGTAAGTCGAATCGAGTGACCGCATGGAAGGCTTAGCAGCTCTTGTAACCGTCATTCTCCTGGTCATTTACTCATCAGGGTTGTCGGCTCTGGCACTCGCCTGGGCGCGGTCGAAATGGTTGCGAATCGCATCCCGCACCTTTGCGGTGATCTCGATCGTCACCGGCCTCTGGCTAGGTGCCACCCTGTTCGACGGCAACGGCGTATTCGTCGGCGGAATTCCAGTTGTTCTCGGCGCGGTTAGTTTGTTTATCTCGCTACGCCGCAATCGCTAACCTCGTGCGAAACTAGAAATATGGAAAAGATAAAGAGCATCCTTTCAAAGCTTCCGCACCCCGTGCGGTGGGTTTTGACCATGGTGGTCGGCTTTATCCTTTTGATTCTGGGGCTAATCATGATGGTCACACCAGGGCCTGGCATTTTGTTTATCTTCTTCGGGCTTTCAATTCTGGCCCTTGAAATCGAATGGGCTCGCGAACTCAACAAGCAAGGCATGCAGGGGCTCGAGCGAATCGTCGCCAAAATCAAGAGTTTCTTCAATCGCAAGAAGCAGTAAGGGTTCTTGAACTATGAGGTTTGAGAAGACCTCTTAGTTCGGCTCGCTGGAAAACCGTTTGAAGCGCGCGATAGGAAAATCGCAAACACCAGGGCCACGACGATTGCGGCGCTAACCGCCAACTCGAGAATGGCTCGATCGAATTGTTCTTGAGATTTTCCCGACGCCAGGGTCATTGATGCGCCGACCGTAAGAATGTGTCTCACGGCCGCAATCACGCCGATGATAAGAAAGTTCTGCAGCTGAAAGACACCGTCGGTGTAGCGGGCAATAACCGTTCGCAGAATTTCAAGAATGATGATTATGAAGAGAATGTCGTTTATGGCCTGGATCATTCCTGTTGGAAAGAACGGGTTCGTCTCAAAAACACGGATGACCGACGAAACCAAGGCTGCCGCGGCGATTCCAAGCAGAAAGATGCCGAGGATGATGTGAAAGACTTCTTCGATTCGCTCGACCCAGTTGCTCGGAACAATGAGCTTGTGCTCTTCGGTTTCCTTTGCCATGAGTGAAATGTAGCGGACTAGGGCTGGCTGGCAAATCAATATCGGTATGGTTTCATCACAGTTTGGTGTCGACTCGCGCCATTTGTGAACGGGTGCGCCGAGGTTGTAGCGTTAGCGTCATTGATAGCATTCAATCTTCAAAGGAGTAGCGTGTCTCTAATTGGTGTAGTCAAAGAGCAGCCGGGCGAGTCTCGCGTGGCCGCAACTCCCGAGACCGTAAAGGTCATTGTTTCGCTGGGATACCAGGTAGTCGTAGAGAAGGGCGCCGGCGCTAAAGCCGCATTTCCCGACTCGGCCTATGCAGAGGCCGGGGCCAAGATCGCCTCAACTGCAGACGCGTGGAAGGCCAACATCGTTCTATCGGTGAACGCGCCGACCCCTGCAAACATAAAGCGCCTCAAGAAGGGCGCGATTTTCGTTGGTGTGTTGAGCCCAGCCCTAAAGCCTCAGCTGCTCGAAGCCCTTGCCAAGCAGGGCGTCACCGCACTGGCCATGGATGCGGTTCCGAGAATTTCACGAGCCCAGTCGATGGACGTTCTAAGTTCGATGGCCAACATCGCCGGCTACCGTGCCGTTATCGAAGCCGCTCACGAGTTTGGTCGTTTCTTCACCGGTCAGGTGACCGCCGCCGGAAAAGTTTCGCCAGCAAAAGTTTTGGTTGCCGGCGCCGGTGTTGCGGGTCTCGCCGCAATTGGTTCGGCTTCGAGCCTCGGCGCGATTGTTCGAGCAACCGACCCACGACCTGAGGTAGCAGATCAGGTGAAGTCAATCGGTGGCGAATATCTTGCCGTCGAAGTTGAAGAGAAGATGCAGTCGAGCGACGGTTATGCCAAGCAGGTCAGCGAAGCTTACGAGCGCAGAGCGGCCGAGATCTATTCGCAGCAGGCTGCCGATGTAGACATCATTATTACGACCGCTCTAATTCCAGGTCGCCCAGCTCCTAAGTTGATTACTGCCAAGGATGTCTCTCTCATGAAGCCTGGCAGCGTAATTGTTGACATGGCTGCCGCTCAGGGTGGAAACGTCGCTGGCTCGGTTGCCGGCGAGCGAGTCGTTACCAAGAATGGCGTGATCATCCTTGGTTACACCGACTTGCCTTCACGTCTGCCTGCGCAGTCGTCGCAACTTTACGGAACCAACCTGGTCAACCTGCTGAAACTTGTCACCCCAAAGAAGAACGGCAAACTGTCGCTCGACTTTGACGACGTGATTCAGCGTTCGGTGACGGTTGTGAAGGCCGGCAAGATTACCTGGCCACCACCGCCAGTTCAGGTTTCGGCAGCTCCTGCGGCGAAGGTTGAAGAACCGGTTGTTATGCCGCAGAAAAAGAAAATGTCTGCGCGAACAATGGGCGCGCTCGTGGCAGTTGGTATGGCGGCGTTGTTTGGTGTCGTTTCGATTGCACCGGCGCCACTGCCGCAGCACTTCTTGGTGCTGATGCTTTCAATCGTGATCGGCTTCTATGTGATCGGCAAGGTGCACCACGCGCTGCACACACCTCTTATGAGCGTTACTAACGCCATCTCGGGAATCGTCGTGGTCGCGGCCATCCTGCAGATTAACGACACAATCTTGGCGGTTCAGATTCTTGCCGCCTTCGGCGTGCTGCTTGCCAGCATCAACGTCTTCGGTGGTTTCGCCGTCACCCGTCGAATGCTCAAGATGTTCACGAGGGGAGACCAGTAATGACTGCTCTAGCTATCGCAAACGCTGCTTACCTCGCGGCCGCACTGTTGTTCATCATGAGCCTCGCCGGGCTAAGCAAGCACGAAACCGGCAGCACCGGTGTGCGCTATGGAATCGCCGGCATGACCATCGCCATGGTTGCGACCATCTGGCTATCGCTATCGGGTGAGTGGAACTCATCAACCTCGTTCGGCCTGATTCTTCTGGTTGTTGCCCTGATTGCAGGTGCAATCATCGGACTCTGGCGAGCCAAGGTTGTTGCCATGACCGGCATGCCAGAGCTCATCGCTCTCTTTCACAGCTTCGTCGGTCTAACCGCGGTATTGGTTGGCTGGAACGGAGCACTGCACACAGCAAAACTCGCACCTGAACTTGTTGGCGTGCACAGGGCCGAGGTGTTCATCGGTGTGTTTATCGGTGCGATCACCTTCACCGGTTCGATTGTTGCCTACCTGAAACTGTCGGCGAAGATTTCATCCAAGCCGTTGATTCTGCCTGGCAGAAACCTGTTGAACCTATTGGCGCTCGCAGGTTTCGTCGCACTCACCGTTGCCTATGTAGTCACACCAGAACTTGGCTTGCTGATTGCCGTCACTGTTCTCGCACTGGCTCTCGGTTGGCACTTGGTTGCATCTATCGGTGGCGGCGACATGCCGGTTGTCGTGTCGATGCTCAACAGCTATTCGGGATGGGCCGCTGCAGCCACAGGTTTCTTGCTCGGCAACGATCTGCTTATCGTGACCGGTGCTCTCGTTGGTTCATCTGGTGCATACCTCTCTTACATCATGTGTAGAGCGATGAACCGTTCTTTCGTTTCGGTGATCTTTGGTGGTTATGGAATCGAAGCGCCAACCGGTGGCGAAGAAGAAACCGGCGAGCACACCGAAATCGACGCAGCCTCAGTTGCTGAACTCTTGAAAGCTGCAAAGACCGTTGTTATTACTCCCGGTTATGGAATGGCTGTTGCGCAAGCGCAGTATCCGGTTGCCGAACTTGCCAAGAAGCTGCGCGAGAAGGGCGTCGAAGTTCGCTTCGGAATCCATCCGGTTGCTGGTCGTCTGCCTGGTCACATGAACGTGCTACTTGCCGAGGCGAAGGTGCCCTACGACATCGTGCTTGAGATGGACGAAATCAACGACGACCTAGCCAGCACCAACGTGGTTTTGGTCATCGGCGCTAACGACACCGTCAATCCGGCGGCCACCGAAAACCCAACCAGCCCGATTGCCGGCATGCCGGTGCTGAAGGTTTGGGAGGCCGAGAACGTCATCGTCTTCAAGCGCTCAATGGCCTCTGGCTACGCGGGCGTCGCTAACCCACTGTTCTTCAAGCCAAACGCCAAGATGCTCTTTGGTGACGCTAAAGACCGGGTCAACGACATCCTCAAGTCGCTCTAGACAAACTGTCAGGCAACTTTCTCGGTTCTGTGAGAGATTTGGCATGCAGGGTTGATTTCAGCCCGCAGTCTTTAGGAGAGCTTTGAGATGAAGAAACGTCGCTGGATTTGGATCTCGGCAGCCGCCGTGCTCGCAACGGCGGTCGTTGCCGCAATCGCTATTCCGACGTTAACTCAGCAAACCGAGTACGAAACCTACAAGGTAACCCCAACCGCCGTGATCAAGACCGTCGCGGCCAACGGGCAGCTCGCCGAATCGCAACTCTTGGCATACGGCCCGAGCAAGCAGGCAATTCTCATTTCGGCAAATGGCTCCGAGCCTTTCCCGGCGATGTTTGGTTTAAGTCTTGAAGTGACCAAGATAAATGTCACCAGAGGTCAAGCCGTCGAGAAAGACGACCTCTTGTTCAGCTATAAATCGCAAATCGGTCAAACCGTTCAGGTTCGCGCGATCTCCGATGGCATTGTTCGCTCTGTCGACACGTCAGAGGGTCTCATCACCTCGGGTCAGGTCGTTAGCGTCGGCAGCGCAGATCCGGTGGTTTCAGTTTTTGCTAGCGAGTATGACGCCGATCTCGTCGACGTTGGTCAGAACGCAACAATCGAACTCGATGCGATCAACGCCGTCTTCGAAGGTTCAGTGCTCTCAATCGGTCAGGTTGCCAGATCGCTCAGCGGCATCAAGCAGTATGAAGTTTTGGTTGAGGTGAACGAGATTCCAGAAGGCGCACGTTTCGGAATGAGTGCAACCGCTGAGATCGAAGTCGAGCGTTCGGGTTCTGTTCTCGCGGTTCCGTTCAATTCGCTAATCGGCGAGACACCAGAGGTGAAAGTTCTAGTCAAGAACGCATCTGGCGGTCAGACCGTAACCAACGTCGCGGTGAAACTCGGAATCAGGGGAGACAGCCTGGTTGAAATAACCGATGGACTCAAGGCGGGCGATCTCGTGATTATTGGGCTGGCCGGCGATGTGCCAACACCGGTTGAGTTTGGCCCTCCGCGTGGAGCCACAAATAATGGGCGATGAGGTCGTTCGCTTAGATAAAGTTCGCCGAGACTATCTGGTTGGCGATCAGATAACCACAGCGCTAGATTCTGTCGATTTGGTTATTGAACGCGGTGAATTCGTAGCGATCGTCGGGCCTTCAGGCAGCGGCAAGTCGACCATGATGAACCTCATCGGCTGTCTCGATAGGCCAAGCGCAGGCACGGTCATGATTGCCGGCGATGCCACCAGCTCGCTAAACGACAACCAGCTCACTAGCCTGCGGTCGAAGGCCATCGGCTTCGTCTTTCAGCAGTTTCAGTTGCTGCCAAACACCACCGCCCTCGAGAACGTCATGGCACCCCTGCTCTATCAGGGCATCAGCCCCAAGCAGGCCAAGAAGTCGGCCACGGATATACTCGTCAAACTGGGTCTCGGCGAGAGGCTGAACTTTGACCGCAATCGCCTATCCGGCGGGCAGCAGCAAAGGGTGGCCATCGCCAGGGCGTTAGTAACCGGACCAGACATCGTTTTGGCCGATGAGCCAACCGGAGCGCTCGACTCGAAAACCGGAGCCGCAGTTATCGATCTGCTGAAAGAGCTCAACAAAGAGGGGCGAACAATCATCTTGATTACGCATGACCTCGAAATCGCGGCCAGTGCCCCAAGACGAGTGTTTTTGCGTGATGGCAAAGTCGAACGCGACGAGCGGGGTGCCGCATGAGATTGCTAGGAACCGCTGCACTGGCACTAAACAGAATTTGGGCAACCAAGATCAGGTCGCTTTTGACAATGCTCGGTGTTGTCATCGGTGTCGCCGCAATCGTGGCACTGACTTCGATTGTCGACGGTGCATCGCAGGGCATCAACAAGTCGCTGGCAACTCTCGGAACCAACCAGCTCAACGTCACATCGATGTTTCCTGATGCACTGAGTGAACTCGACGCTCGAGCACTGGCCGAACTTGATGAAGTTTCGGTGATGTTTGTGCAATCGGTAAACGAAGGAACAATTGCGACTGGCGACACTCGAGTCAATGCTCGTCTAGTTGGTGTGTCATCGCAATACTTCGAGGCCGTGAAACCAGATATCGCGATCGGTTCATACC
>JBEAWS010000107.1:0-3292 GCA_041160185.1 Actinomycetota bacterium | reverse complement strand
CCTTTGATGAGGCCGGGTAAATCGGAATCGGCAGCTCGGCCCAGCGTTTGGCATCAGCCTCATCGATGTCTTCGGCGAAGAGTTCGTAGTCGGGGTGGCTCAGTTGCAGTTTGCCCTGGTAACTCGAAATCTTTCCGGCAAACAATCCGCGCGAGCCCGGCTTGAGTTCTTTAGCGCGCCAAGCCTGATTGAAGAATGTGGCAGAGAGAAAACCCTCGCCGTCGGTGATGCGAACCTCGAGAATGTTGCCGGCCTTGCCTCGCATGTATCGCTCACGCACATCGACCACATCGGCCACGACCGTGACGGCCTCACCAATCGGAATCTCGGCTATCGGGGTCAGCTCGCCGCGCGACGAATAACGCCGAGGAAAGTGTTGCAGCAAATCGCTTACCGTCTTCAACCCCAGATGGCGCGCAAAAGCCTTAGCAGTGCGATCACCGAGCAGCGTGGTCAGCGAGTCTTTGGGCAGCAACATGGTTCAATCTTGGCTGACAGGTTAGGCTAGGCGACAAATGACACGGATTATTGGCGGATACGCGGGCAGCCTCAAACTCACATCACCCGCAAAGAGCACCAGACCAACCAGCGACCGAATTCGTGAGAGCATCTTCAGCCGACTTGAGTCGCGCGACAAACTAACCGGCGCCGTCGTGCTCGATCTTTATGCCGGCACCGGAGCCCTGGCCCTCGAAGCGATTAGCCGCGGAGCTGTTGCAGCGCTTCTGGTTGAACGCGACGGCAAGGCAGCGGCGGTGTGCATTCAAAATGCCGCTATCGTGCAGAAATCTTTGGCCAAGCAAGACATCGAGGTTGAAACCAAGGTCGTTCACAAAGCGGTGTCGAGTTATCTCGCAACTTCGACTCACGAGTTTGATCTGGTTTTCATCGACCCGCCATACGAAGTTTCGAATGAAGAAATCGAAGAGAACCTGACGGCTCTGCTGCCCAGACTGACCGCAGAGGCAACCGTTATTGTCGAGCGCTCGAGCAGGTCAGAACCGTTCGCCGTGGTTGAGGGTTACGCGCTTGAAGATTCAAAAAGCTACGGAGACACCGAAGTCTTCTGGCTGAACAAGACTTAGCCAAAAAGCTTTAGTTAGACGTTGCGCTCTGCCGGGCCAACATAGACCTGCTGCGGGCGACCAATCTTGGTGCTGCTGTCGTGCATCATTTCGCGCCAGTGCGCAATCCAGCCAGGCAAACGACCGATCGCAAAGAGTGGAGTAAACATGTGCGCCGGAAAACCAATGGCCTTGTAGATAACGCCGCTGTAGAAGTCGACGTTTGGGTAGAGCTTGCGCTCGACAAAGTATGGGTCAGAAAGCGCTGCAGCCTCTAGCTGCTTGGCGATGTCGAGCAGCGGGTCGTCGATTCCGAGATCGTGCAAAACGTTGTCTGTTGTTGTCTTGATTATCTGTGCTCGCGGATCAAAGCTCTTGTAGACGCGGTGACCGAAGCCCATGAGACGAATGCCGTCTTCTTTGTTCTTCACGCGCTCGATGTAGCGCTCAACGCTTTCGCCAGAATCACGGATGTGCGCGAGCATATCGACGACAGCCTGGTTCGCACCGCCGTGAAGTGGCCCGAAGAGTGCGTTGATGCCGGCTGAAACCGAAGCAAACAGGTTTGCCTGAGTTGAGCCAACCATGCGCACGGTCGAGGTTGAGGCGTTCTGCTCGTGGTCTGCGTGCAAGATGAACAGGGTGTCTAGGGCCTTAGTGACCACTGGGTTCTGCACGTAACTCTCTGCCATGTTTCCAAACGAAAGGCGCAAGAAGTTCTCAACATAGCCGAGTGAGTTGTCTGGGTACAGCAGTGCTTGACCCATCGAGTTTTTGTGCGCGTATGCGGTTAGCACCGGCAACTTGGCGAGCAAGCGAATGGTTGATAGCTCGACCTGATCTTCGTCATGCGGGTTTAGAGAGTCTTGGTAAAAAGTAGAAAGCGCCGATACGCCGGCCGACAGAACAGACATCGGGTGCGCATTCACCGGCATCGCGTGGAAGAGGTTTTTCAAGTCTTCGTGAAGAAGTGTGTGGCGACTGATTTTTTCTTCGAAATTTTCTACATCGTTCTTGCTCGGCAGTTCACCGTAGATGAGCAGGTAGGCAACTTCGGTAAAGCTCTTCTTGGCTGCTAGCTGCTCAATTGGGTAACCGCGGTAACGCAGAATTCCCTTGTCACCATCGATGTAGGTGATTGCCGATCGAGTCGCTGCGGTATTGGCAAAGCCGTTGTCCAAGGTGTTCAAGCCGGTTAGCGAACCGAGCTTAGAGATGTCTATGGCCGAGTGGCCGGCTGAGGCAGCGACAATAGGAAATTCGGCGGTTACCCCGGCAACGCTAATCGTGGCGGTGTCGGTTGAAACTGGCTCGGTCAATGCTTCTCCTCAGGGCCTAAAGGCTTCTTAAGCCTATGGCATCGCGCAAACGCACGGCAGCCTCAGCAATGTCGGCATCGGTTGCGGTCAGCGAGAAACGCACGTGTTGGGTGCTGTGCTGGCCATAGAACGTTCCCGGCACCACAACAATGCCGAGATCGGCCATGCGGTCGACGGTCTTCCAACAGTCTTCGCCGAGGGTCGCCCAAAGGTAAAGCCCCGCCTGACTAGCGCTCAGTTCGAAGCCGAACTCTCTAACCGCGGCCAGCAGAACCTCTCGGCGCTCGCGATAGAGCTCTTTGGCTATCTGCACGTGCTTGCTGTCGGCGAGCGCGACCGCAATAACCCGCTGAACCGGCCCGGGGGTGTTTAGCCCCGAGTGCATGCGCAGGTTAACCAGCGCCTTGATCAGGCTCGCCTCGCCAACGGCAAAGGCTGCGCGATAACCAGCTAGGTTCGACTGCTTGCTGAGTGAATAGACCGCCAAGACATTTTCGTGCGAGTCGCCGCACACTCTCGGGTCGAGCACAGAGGGAATCAATTGGTCGGCCCATTCATCCCAGCCGAGTTCGGCGTAGCATTCGTCGCTTGCCAGAAGCGCACCTAGCTCGCGAGCACGGTCGACCGCGGCCTTCATTTCGGCGACCGATAACACGCGTCCGTCTGGGTTTCCCGGTGAGTTAATCCAGATCAATTTGGCATTGGCTGGCCAGAGAGCCGGGTCGTCTTCGCTAACTATCTCTGCTCCGCACATCGCAGCGCCAACCACGTAGGCGGTGTAGGCAACCTTTGGTTGAACTACAACATCGCCGGGGCCAAGACCCATCATCAGTGGCAGCCAAGAGATGAGTTCCTTAGAACCGATGGTCGGCATCACCTGGGCTGGGGCTAGGCCGCTGACACCTCTTC
>JBEAWS010000104.1:0-8750 GCA_041160185.1 Actinomycetota bacterium | reverse complement strand
CAGGTTGAAGCCAAAATTGGTCGGATAAACTCAAACCGACAGCATGCAGCGCGAGAGAGCGCCACTTATCGAAAGAGACAACTACTTTGGCTGAATTCATCTATCAGATGATCAAGGCGCGCAAAGCGCATGGCGAGAAGGTCATCCTTGATGACGTAACCCTCGCCTTCTATCCCGGAGCCAAAATTGGCGTTGTCGGCCCCAACGGTGCCGGTAAATCAACCGTGCTGAAGATCATGGCAGGCATCGACACCCCGAGCAACGGTGAAGCCAGACTCGCAACCGATGCAACCGTCGGAATTCTTTTGCAAGAGCCGCCGCTCGATGAGAACCTGACCGTTCTCGGAAACGTAGAGCTCGCCGTTAAGGAAACCAAGGCAAAGCTCGATCGCTTCAATGAGATTTCGGCGCTGATGGCCGAGCCCGATGCCGACTTTGACACTCTGCTTGCAGAGATGGGTGTTCTGCAGGAGCAGATCGATCACCTCGACGCCTGGGATCTCGACAGCCAACTCGAGCAAGCCATGGATGCACTGCGCTGCCCACCGGGCGACACCCCGGTGACCCACCTCTCGGGAGGTGAGCGCAGACGCGTTGCGCTGTGCAAGCTGCTGCTCGAAAAGCCAGACCTACTTTTGCTCGACGAACCTACCAACCACCTCGACGCCGAGTCGGTTTTGTGGCTCGAGCAGCACCTCGCGAAGTATCCGGGTGCTGTGCTTGCCGTAACTCACGACCGTTACTTTCTCGACAACGTCGCCGAGTGGATTCTCGAACTCGACCGAGGCCGCGCCTACCCCTACGAAGGCAACTACTCGACCTATCTCGAAAAGAAGCGTGAACGTCTCGAGGTGCAGGGTAAGAAAGATGCGAAGCTCGCCAAGCGACTAACCGACGAACTCGAATGGGTTCGCTCAAACTCGAAGGCGCGTCAGGTTAAGTCGAAGGCGCGTTTGGCCAAGTATGAAGAGATGGCTGCGGCTGCAGATAAAGATAGAAAACTCGATTTCGAAGAAATCCAGATTCCGGTTGGTCCGCGACTCGGCAACATCGTGCTCGAGGCGAAGAACATCAAAAAGGGTTTCGGCGATCGCGTGTTGGTCGACGGGCTCAGTTTCTCTCTGCCGCGCAACGGCATTGTTGGTGTAATCGGCCCGAACGGCGTTGGCAAGTCGACTCTCTTCAAGAGCATTGTTGGCTTAGAAGAACTTGACAGCGGCGAGCTGAAAATTGGTGAGACCGTCAAGATCTCATACGTAGACCAGTCGCGTGCCGGAATCGACCCGACCAAGACTCTATTTGAAGTTGTCTCTGACGGGCTCGACTTCATGATGGTCGGCAACACCGAGATTCCTTCGCGCGCGTACGTTGCCGCGTTCGGATTTAAGGGAGCAGATCAGCAGAAGCCTGCGGGCGTGCTATCGGGTGGTGAACGAAACCGCTTGAACCTGGCTCTGACGCTGAAGCAGGGCGGAAACCTCCTGCTTCTCGATGAGCCAACTAACGACCTCGATGTTGAGACTCTGTCGAGTCTCGAGAATGCGCTTCTAGAGTTTCCGGGTTGCGCCGTGGTCATCACGCACGATCGTTGGTTTCTTGACCGAGTTGCCACGCACATCTTGGCCTACGAGGGCACCGACGATAACCCGTCTAACTGGTATTGGTTCGAGGGAAACTTCGACTCATACGAAGAGAACAAGATTGAGCGCTTGGGTGCCGACGCCGCAAAACCGCATCGCTCGACCTATCGCCGCTTGACCCGCGACTAGTCGGCGAACTCGGGAACGCGAACCATTCCCTCTTGGGCGACGGTTGCTAGCAGCTGACCCTGGCGGTTGAACAGGCGACCCAGCGAAAGTCCGCGACCACCCTGTGCGCTCGGCGACTCCTGCACGTAAAGCATCCACTCGTCGGCTCGACCGTCGCGGTGAAACCACATGGCGTGATCGAGACTGGCCGACTTCAAGCCGCGGTGAGCCCAGGCAATTCCGTGGCGGCGATAGATGCTCTCGAGAATCGTGTAGTCGCTGGCATAGGCAATCGCTGCCCGGTGAATGTTTTGGTCGTCTGGCAATTCGCCAAGCGACTTGATCCACACCGCCTGATGCGCAACATGCTCACCCTCAACCTTGAAGAAAATCGGCGCGGTCACGTGTCGCAAATCGAACGGCCTGGCCTTGGCCCAATACTGAACCACCGGATGCTCGCTCTCGCCCAGAAGTTCAGCTGCCGTCGGCAGGCTCTCGGGGTCTGGAATATTTTGCGGAAAGTCATCTTGGTGATCGAGCCCAGGATCTTTGTCTTGGAATGATGCAATCATCGAGAAAATCGGCAAGTCGTTTTGAAAGGCCTGCACTCTTCGAGTGCTGAAACTTCTACCGTCACGCAGTCGGTCAACTGAAAAGACGATTGGCAATTCGATGTCACCCGGGCGCAAGAAGTATCCGTGTAGCGAGTGAATGTTTCTGATGCCCTCGGTATCGATTGTCTTCGTTGCCGCCACGAGACTCTGCGCTAAAACCTGACCGCCGTAAATGCGACCGTGCGGCATCCACTGAGATGGGCCTTCGAATCGGTCTTCGCCGCTTGCCGCAGATTCGAGTTTCGCGAGATTCAGAGTTCTCAGCAAATCATCCAGTGGGTTTTCTGGAATTGGTACTGACATGTTTCTCCGAACTGTTACTGATTGGGCTGCCCAAAAGGTAGTTTAGAGAACGATGAATAAAGACTTTGAACTGACAGATGAACAATCGCTGAGAGATTTGCAATCGTATCTTTCGCGCGCCAAGAGATTAGACCCCGATGGCCTAGTGAGACTGCGCGCCTACGGAAACGTCTTGGCGGCCTACGTTGCTCCGCTTTTCTCTGGCTCGGTTCTCGACGGTGGCTTAACAGTGATTGGTTTGCGCACCACAGAGCTCGCCGCAGAGGCAGAGGTTGACCGGTTAGTTTCTATTTCGTCAGTTCTAGATCGACTAGCCCGAGTGCTGGAGAGTTCAACCACCGATTACCGCGTAGAGGTTCCAGAAGCTGGGCAGCGAGCGGCTTGGGCCGGAATTTCGCCACCGAGGTCAGGTTGGGTAGCCGGCGGCGTTATCGACGAAGCCGAGCTGACCGCTCTTGCCCGGGCGGGCATCCAAGAGGTTGCAGACACTCTGCCGGCGTCGGTGGGTGGCCCGATTGCGGCTCGAATTCGCCAGGAAATCTGGGGCAGAGGCATCGAGCAAGACACCAGAATTCCAACCGGTGCCGCGTTCGTCGCAGCTGGGCTCGGCTTCATGACCGAGAAAGAGCAAGTCTCGATTTACTTCGCAGATAACTGGGTGAGACTAAGCACCGAATTCGGGCACGTCATTGCACGTGAAGCTGCCAGGGTGGCCTAGCGCCTTTAGTCTTCGAAGGTGTTCAACATCGCGGTTGCCGCACGATCCAGGTAACCCCAAAGCTCGGCCTCGAGCAGGGGAGCCAACTGGATAGATTCAACGGCGGCGCGCATGTGCAACAGCCAACGCTCTCGGGCCAGCGGGTTTATCTTGAACGGCATGTGGCGCATTTTTAACCGCGGATGACCGCGCTGCTCTTGATAGGTGCTCGGCCCACCCCAGTATTGCTCGAGAAACATGCGCAGTCTTTCGGCTGCCGGCCCGAGATCTTCTTCTGGATACATCGGTCGAAGAACGTCGTCGGTTGCGACGCCCTCGTAAAACTTGGCAACCAGTTTGGTAAAGGTTTCGGTGCCGCCAACGCGTTCGAAAAAGTTTCCGGCGATGTCGAGTTCGCCGCCTAGCCCCTTGATGCGAACTGTCTCGACTCGCTCGGCGTCAGAGAAGTCTTCGTTTTCTGACAACTACTTTTTTGCCTTGCCGGCGATGTCTACGAAGATCGAATTCTTGTCTGAGGCCAGCGTGATTTTCGCAGCATCGAGTTTGTTCTTGACTCGCAGTCGAAGCTCGCGAGCAACATCGTCGGCGTCTTGCGGGCCAACTTGTTGCACGAGTCTCATGACAACCTGGTCGGCGGTAACAGATTCGATTCCCCAGATCTCGGGCTTACCAAGCATGCGCTTCGCAAAAGTTGAGTCTTTGACCAGCTCGGTCGCGGCTTCGAGAATTGCCTGCTTGGCCTTCTCGATGTTCACCGAGTAGCTCAGCGGAATATCCAGAATCACACGAGACCAACCCTGCGATTGGTTTCCAACACGGATGATCTCGCCATTGCGCACATACCAGAGCACGCCGTTGACGTCTCTCACCTGAGTAACGCGAAGACCAACGCTTTCAATAACGCCTCTTGCTTCGCCAAGGTCAACGCTGTCACCGACGCCGAACTGATCTTCGAAGATTATGAAGAGACCGTTGATCAGGTCTTTCACAAGGCTTTGCGCACCGAAGCCGATTGCTGCTCCTAAAATGCCCGCGCTGGCAACCAAAGCACCTACTGCCACGCCGAGTTCGCTCAGCACGGCACCGGCCGCAAATAGCAAGAGCGACCAGGTGATGAGGTTCGACATTACCGAGGCAAGCGTCTTGGCCCGCTGAACCACTCTGGCCTTGGCAAGCGGCGACTGGTTTAGAGCATTGCTAGCAGAGTTGGCTAACTTACCGCCAGTGCCGTTCTCGATTCCCTTCAGCACTCGACTGACCGAAATCAACAGCGCCCAGCGAACCAGAACAGTGCCAACCAGAATCGCAACAATGCGAATCAGCGTTTGCCATTGCTGCCAGAATTCAGGCCACCAGTTAGCCAGGTCTTGCATGTTTAACTCAGCTCGTCGCGCTTTTGCGCCGCCAGAGCGCGATCTACTGCGGCAAGGTTCTCAATCATGATTCGGCGCAGGGCCGGAATCTCCTTGATCTCTGGCCTTGCGATCCACTCACGGGTTTTGCTGGCCAGAGCCTCGTTCGCGAGATAAACCGGATAGAGGTTAATCATCAAGTACTCGGCAATCTTGAAGGTGTGTAGCTTCCATACGTGCAGCGCGCTCTCGAAGTAGCGATCTACGTATGGCTCGAGAAGCGCAAGGTCGTGCACGCGACCGAAGCCGAGACTTGCAGCGTTCACCAGTGCGTTTGAAAGATCTTTGCTTTCGACAAGTGTCTTCCAAGCTTCTGCCTTTGCCGCTGCGGTCGGAATTGCTGCGCGCGCGCCGGCTGCCGCCTTCTGGCCGTTTGCGGTGTTGTCGCGTTCGAGCTCGGCATCGATCTCGGCTGCACCGGCACGTCCGGCCACTACCAATCCCGAAAGAAGATCCCAGCGCAAATCTGCATCGACTTCGAGGCCACCGAGTTTTTCGGTGCCCGCAAGCAATGCCTCTAGCGCATCGAGTTGTGATTCGCTTCGAGCAAACTGCGGCAAGAACTTGATTAGTTGCAACTGGATGTCGCTGCCTGGTTCGGCAGCCCTTGCAATTGCGAGCAAGCCATCAGCAATCTCAACCAAAACTTCTTGTCGGTGCGCTTCGGTGACATACATGTTTCCGGTGGTTACCAACTGGCGAAGCAGAGTGAGAATTGTCGTCGACTCAGTCTCGGTCGCGATGTTGTTCAAGACCAAACGCACAAACTCGCGCGGGCTGGTTTCGGCATCGCGAGTCGCATCCCAGGCTGCGCCCCAGACGATGGTGCGAGCCAGCGAGTCTTCGAACTTGCTGAGGTGATCAACTGCGGTCTTTAGTGAGCGCTCGTCGAGTCGAATCTTGGCGTAGGCCAAATCTTCGTCGTTCAGCAAAATGAGGTCTGGTTGGGTAAACCCAACAAGAGCTTCAACTTCGGTGCGATCGCCGTCGACATCGAGTTCGAGACGGTGAACTCGCTTCAGTGAGCCGCCTTCGAGGTTGTAGAAACCGATCACCATGCGGTGCGGGCGAATGGTCGGGTGCTCGGCGATTGCGGTCTGAAGAACTGCAAAGCTCTTCAGTTTGCCGTCTGAGTCAACCTCGAACTCAGGTCGCAGGGTATTCACGCCGGCAGTCTCGAGCCAGTTCTTTGACCAGCTCTGCAGGTCGCGGCCCGACTGCGCCTCTAGTTCGCGAAGCAGATCGACCAGTTCGGTGTTCTGGTAGGCGTGCTTCTTGAAGTAAGCGCTGACTCCGGCCATGAACTTGTCTTGGCCGACCCAGGCAACCAGCTGCTTCAAGACCGATGCGCCCTTGGCGTAGGTGATGCCGTCGAAGTTCACCTGCACGTCTTCGAGGTCGTTGATCTCGGCAACGATTGGGTGAGTTGAAGGCAGCTGGTCTTGACGGTATGCCCATGACTTCTCTAACGATGCGAAAGTAGTCCAGGCGCCGTGCCACTCGGTGGCCTCGGCGGTCGCAAGGGTAGAGGCATACTCGGCAAACGATTCGTTTAGCCACAGGTCGTTCCACCACTTCATGGTGACCAGGTCGCCGAACCACATGTGGGCTAGTTCGTGCAGAATCGTAACGACGCGACGCTCTTTGGTTGCATCAGAAACCTTAGACCTGAAAACATAGGTCTCGGTGAAGGTAACCGCTCCAGCGTTTTCCATTGCTCCAGCGTTGAACTCTGGAACGAAAAGCTGGTCGTATTTCTCGAACGGATACGGCACATCGAACTGCTTCTCGAAGAACGTGAAGCCTTCGCGAGTCTTGTCGAAGATGTAGTCGGCATCCATGAACGGAGCCAAGGATGCGCGGCAGTAAACCCCAAGCGGAATTGTTCGACCATCAGAAGAGGTGAGCTGCGAGCGAGTCTCAACATATGGCCCGGCAACCAACGCCGTGATATAGCTCGAGATCTTTGGGGTCGGCGCAAAGTGCCACTTAGCCTTTGAGCCACCAAGTGAAACCGGCTCTGGAGTTGGCTGGTTTGACACGACTTTCCAGGTTTCTGGAGCGGTAACAATGAAAGTGAAGAGAGCCTTTAGATCTGGCTGCTCGAAAACCGCAAACATGCGTCGCGAATCTGGCACCTCGAACTGGGTGTAGAGATAAACCTCGTTGTCTACCGGGTCGACAAATCTGTGCAAACCCTCTCCGGTATTCATGTACAAGGCATCGGCATCGACAATCAGCTCGTTTTTGCTCTGCAGATTGGTGAGTTCAATTCGAATGCCGTCAGAGTGCTTGGAGACATCGAGCGACTCGCCGTTCAGGGTGATGCTTCGAACCTTGGCGGTAATGGCGTCAATAAAGGTGCTCGCGCCGACCTCGTGGGCGTCAAACAGCACGGTCGTCTTTGAACCGAAGGTTTCGTCGCCTTGGGTTAGATCGAGCTCGACCTCATAGCTGTGCACTTTCAGCAGTTTGGCGCGGTCGGCGGCTTCGAGGCGAGTTAGGTTTTCTCCTGGCAATTTGACTCCTGTGTTGTTTGGCGAATTCGTCAATTAGCCTAGTCTTTATGAACTTGAAGCCAAGCCCGCTTACCGAGGCCTCAGCCGTGCTAGCAATTGCCATTCTGGGTATCTTATTGACCTTCTCTCTTGCCAGCATGAACGTCGAAGTTGGCTTTGCGATGCTGTCAAATTCGGCAATTACCTTTCTCTTGCCAGCCTTCAGTTTTTGGGCGGTGATTGGCCTATTCATTCGTTCAAAGTCGAAGGCGTTTCGCATGCTCGTAAACATCGCGATAACCGCTTTGGTCACGAGTGTTCTGAGCAGCCTCTTCATCAGTTCGATAGGTGACTCAACTACAGGCACTGTTGCCGACCGAGCGACAGCGCAATCCGTGATTTCTGGTATGTCACTTGTGACCTTCGCCAGCTGTTTAGCTGGGGCGCTCGTGACTTACCTTTGGCTACTTAGAGCAAGCAAGAGTTAGGCGTTCAAAGTTGAGAATTCACATTGCCACGGATCATGCGGGTCTCGAAATCAGCCACTTTCTGATTGAGCAACTTCGCGCGCAAGGTCACGAAGTTTTCGATCACGGCCCAGAGGTATACGACGCGCTAGATGACTACCCGGCCTTCTGCATCAACGCTGCGCTTGCAGTAGTTCTAGACGAACAGGCATCGATTGCTGCGCTCGGAGTGGTGTTGGGTGGCTCTGGCAACGGCGAACAAATCGCTGCCAACAAGGTGCAGGGAATTCGAGCCGCGCTGGCTTGGAACGAATCGACCGCGAAACTTGCGCGCGAGCACAACAACGCAAACGTGGTCGCAATCGGTGCTAGGCAACATTCTCGCGAAGAGGTTTTGCGATTGGTTGAACTGTTTATCGCCGAGCCATTTAGTTTCGACGAGCGTCACGTGCGCAGGATTGGTCAAATCGCAAACTACGAGCAATCGGGCGAAGTCTCCTAAGTGCCCGAAGGTCACTCTGTTCATAGAAGCGCAAACGACTTCAACGCTCTGTTTGCAGGCGAAACCGTCTACATCGATTCTCCGCAGGGCCGCTTCTCGAGCGAAGCCATGAAAATCTCAAAGCGCAGGCTCGAGCGCGCTCGCGCCATCGGCAAGCAACTCTTTTTGGAGTTCGACAACGACCTGACCCTTCGTGTGCACCTGGGCATCTATGGAAAGTGGAGAAGGCACGCCCCGGGCGACCTTCCGGCCGTGGTCGGCGAGGTTCGGGCTCGCTTCAGCTCGTCGAAGGCGATCTTCGAATTGCGTGGGCCGACGGTTTGCGAGGTGCTCGATGACTCCGAGGTCAAAGCTATCGAGAAGCGGCTAGGCCCAGATCCGCTGAATGCCGACCCCCGCGGCAAACAGAAGCTCAGGTTCGTCGAGAAAGTCTTGGCCTCGAGAGTTTCGATAGGGCAGTTGTTGATGAACCAGGAGGTCATATCTGG
>JBEAWS010000071.1:0-2501 GCA_041160185.1 Actinomycetota bacterium | reverse complement strand
CCATCGGTCTGCGCAATCAACATATTGAAACTTTTCTCGAGCACAACTCCTTCGAGATGCTCGGTGATGTAGCGAGTGCAAGTTTCATCGATTAGCTCAAAGACGCTCGGCTGTAATCCGTGTCGAATGGTTTCTTGAACGGCCCGCGCGGCAAGAGTTATGTCTGCGGCTTTCGCGCTCAGCGTTGTTACGGCATGCGGGTCGACGGGCTTGAGCGAAACCTTGGCCTCGGTGATCACGCCGAGGGTTCCCTCGCTGCCAACCATCAGACCGACCAGATCGAGACCGGTGACACCTTTAACTGTTTCGTGCCCAAGCGTCATGACTTCGCCATCGGCCATCACCACGGTGAGCTGTCGAACCGCTTCTCGCGTGACGCCGTATTTTGCGCACAGCAGACCGCCGGCATTAGTGGCGATGTTGCCACCGACGGTCGACCAGAGTCGACTTGCCGGGTCGGGTGTGAACCACAGCCCGAGCTTCTGCGCCGCAAGATTCAGGTCTTGGTTGATGACGCCGGCTTGCACCTGAGCCCAACGGTTCTCGGTTGAGATCTCGATGATCTTGTTCATTTTTGCGAGCGAGAGCACAATCTCACCCAAGCTGCCAATCGCTCCGCCGGCTAGGCCACTGCCCGCGCCCCTGGTCACAACCGGGGTCAGCGTTTGGTTGGCAATCTTCATGACGGCCACAACATCATCGGTGCTTCTCGCCTCGACGACGCAGATTGGGTCGAAGTCGCTGGTCTTGCCCGATCGATCGGTTCGCGCTGCGGCAAGGCTCTTTGGGTCGGTGAGCACGGCTTCGCCTAGGGCATCGATGAGTTGGCGCAGAACTACACCGGGTTCTTCGGGTCTACTGGTCACAGAGAATCCTTCGCAAAGTTATGCCAAGAATAACCGCTCGTTACCGCGCAACCAACCACGACATTTTGCGCTTTCTGCGGCAGCGTTAGGCTTTTCTCAGCAGCCATCAATCACGGATGCTGCGGGTCAGAGAGGTATGCGATGAAGCTAATGCGAGTTGGACAACCGGGCAAAGAGCGCCCGGCGGTTGCTGTTGACGAGAACAACTACATCGACATCTCAGACCTAGTCTCTGACTACGACGCCGATTTCTTTCAGAACGAAAAGTGGTTCGACATCAAGGCTGAAGTTGCAACTCGAATTGCAGCGAAAGACTTTCGTCAGGTTGCCGGCAAAAGAATCGGTGCGCCTTTCGTGCGACCGCATCAGATTCTCTGCATCGGTTTGAACTACGCAGATCACGCTAAGGAGTCGGGCGCAGAGGTTCCGCCAGAGCCAATCATTTTCACGAAGGCGCCGAACACTCTAATCGGCCCAGATGACGATGTGATTATCCCGAAAGACTCGCTGAAGAGCGACTGGGAAGTCGAACTTGGAATCGTGATTGGCAAGCGAGCGAAGTATTTGTCGAGCCCTGCCGATGCCGAGGCACACATCGCCGGATATGTTTTGGTGAACGACGTTAGCGAACGCGAATTTCAACTTGAACGTCAGGGGCAGTGGTCTAAGGGCAAGAGTTGTGAAACTTTCAACCCCGCTGGGCCTTGGTTGGTTACTCGCGATGAGTTGAGTGACGTTTCAGATTTGAAGATGACGCTGAACGTCAACGGTCAAGTGAGACAGAACAGCACGACCGCGCAGATGGTTTTCAAGCCAGACTTTCTGGTCTACTACCTGAGCCAGTTCATGGTTCTCGAACCTGGCGACCTAATCAACACCGGCACCCCTCCTGGTGTTGGTCTTGGTCTCAAGCCACCGGTGTTTTTGCACGATGGCGATGTCATGCAGCTCGAGATTGAGGGCCTAGGTCGCCAAACTCAGCGCGCGGTTGCCTACCGCGCAAACTAGGGCCAAAGGCTCAGTTGCCGCCAAATTGCTGCTGTTTGAACCAGCTGAAGGCCGCGATAGTCCAGCCCTGAAGCAGTTGCGGCGGTTGGCAGATTCGATTCGAGGTGCCCAATTGGGCGTCTCGCACATCGATGATGAAGCGGCTAACCCCGCACTTCTCGCTTTCGTCTGAGCGAAACAACTCGGGGTAAGCGCCGACGCCCTCGATTGCTCGAATCGATCGGTTTGCCACCAACCGCGCCTCGGCGTTAGCGCCGTACCTGAGCAAACCTCTCGTGATCAGCGCTGCGTCCATGGGCCAACTGCTGCCGGAGTGATAGCCGCCCGGGCGATATCGCGGGTTCGACTTGCCGAGCGTGCGAATTCCGTTGGGGCCGAGAATCTCTTCATCGGTCACTGACTCAACAAGTTGCTTCACAAGACTCTTGCGTTCTTGCCCGGCAAGAATTTCAGAGTCGAGCAGTCGCCACTGATTACTGGCAATCGCATCGAGCAGAGTTGCTTCGCCTTCAACGACTCCGAGACCCATTGCGAATCTGTCAGAGAGCCACCAAGAGTTGATTAGTCGCGCACGAACTTGCTCTGCAGCTGCAATCAAGTCGGTCGGCGTGTGAGCCCACTTGTGAC
>JBEAWS010000117.1:0-3416 GCA_041160185.1 Actinomycetota bacterium | reverse complement strand
CGCTTAATCTCGAGCAGGCGACTCTGCAAAACGCGCATGGCCGCGGCCTTGTTTTGAATCTGGCTCTTCTCGTTCTGGCAGCTAACCACTGTGCCGGTTGGCAGGTGGGTTATGCGCACGGCCGAGTCGGTTGTGTTCACCGATTGACCGCCAGGCCCAGATGATCGAAAAACATCAACACGGATGTCTGCGTCGGGCACGTCAATCACATCGGTCTGCTCGATTAGCGGAACTACCTCGACAGCGGCGAATGATGTTTGGCGTTTGCCAGCTGCGTTGAAGGGGCTCATGCGAACCAGCCGGTGGGTTCCGGCTTCAACACTGAGTGTGCCAAATGCGAATGGCGCGTCGACTTCAAATGTTGCCGACTTGATACCAGCACCTTCGGCATAAGAAGTGTCGAGCACCTGAACCGGAAACTTGTGCTTCTCGGCATAACGCAAATACATGCGCAGCAGCATCTCGGCAAAATCGGTTGCGTCATCGCCGCCGGCTCCCGAGCGAATCGTGATGACCGCCGCACGTTCATCGAATTCGCCATTGAGCAGAGTTTGTATTTCGAGCTCGGCCATAATTGCTCGCAAGCTGGCAAATTCGGCCTTGGCCTCGGTCTGCACCGAAGCATCCTGTTCGGCGTTTGCCATCTCGATTAGCACGTCGATGTCGTCGAGCCGGCTGGTCAAGTCGGCAACTTTGTTGACGAGAGCCTGCTTGTGACTGAGAGCGCTGGTTACCTTCTGAGCTTGCTCAGGGTTATCCCAGAGGTCTGAAGCGCCAGCGCGTTCTTTGAGCGCGGCAATCTCGGTCTCAAGTTTTGCCAGATCGATTACCTGCCGAATATCGTCGAGCGTGCTGCGCAACTGGTGCAGCTCTGAGGTGAGATCGAGTTCGGCCATTTGCCCTAGTTTAACTTGCGCACAGACCGGCGCTGGTTGGGGTCATAATTGACCGGTGCCTAAACCCAACGAATTCAAGATAAGTCAGCTGACTACATCTGTTTTCGTGCCCTCTGCCCTCTTTTCTATAGGCGAATACGCGCTAATCCCGATTATTCCGGCGAGCGCCGAGCGCCTGGGGGCAGATTTGCCCACCGCCGGTCTGATTGCGGGTTTCGTGATGCTCGGCACGCTCTTGGCCGACGTTCCAGCCGCGAGGTTCGTAAACGCAGTTGGTGAGCGCAAAGCCATGATGTGGTCTGCGCTTTCGGCAGTGGCCGGAATCTTGATTGCCACAATCGCCGACAACATCTTTGCGCTTGGTGCGGCGGTCTTGATGGTGGGTGCTTCGGCAGCGGTTTATGCTCTCGCGCGACACGCTTACATGGCCGAGCATGTTCCGCTGAGCCATCGAGCCAGAGCACTCGCGTTTCTGGGTGGCACCTTTCGAGCCGGAGCTTTCATCGGGCCGCTGATCAGCGCCGCTGTAATTGCAACTCTTGGCCTTTCTGCCGTGTTGATTTTCTGCATGGGGTTTTGGTTGGCCACCGCACTCGCGCTGCTCTTCAACAAAGATGACAAGACTTCAAATGCGATTGCAACCCCATTGAGCTACACCTGGGTAATCGCCAAACGCGAAAAGAAAAAACTTTTGACCGTCGGAGTTGGTTCGGCAATTCTTGGCATTCTGCGAACCACTCGACAAATCGGCATTCCACTTTGGGCGCTGTACATAGATTTGCCAGCCGAAAAGACTGCACTGATTATTGGCATCGCCGGCATCATCGACTTCGCTCTGTTTTACACCTCGGGTCAAATCATGGATAAGTTCGGCAGACGGGCAGCCGCGGTGCCAACACTGATTGGTTTGAGCCTCACCCACATGTTAATCTTCACCGCAACCACCGAGACCACCTTCTTTGCTCTCGCAATCGCCATGTCGCTGGCGAATGGTCTCGGCAGTGGGATTATTCTCACGCTCGGTGCCGACCTAGCACCGGCCGATGCGCGAAACGAGTTCTTGGCTGGCTACCGTTTGCTCGTCGACGGTGGCGTTGCGGCGGCTCCCCCGGCACTGGCAGCGCTTGCAGCCACTGTTGGCCTTGGAGCCGGTTTGATTGGATTCGGTTTTCTCGGCTTAGCCGGTGCGGTTCTTCTACACAGGTTCATCCCAGAGTTTGTTCAGCATCAAAAACGCTAGTTTCTCTTGGGCGATAATAGACAAATGTCTAAGTCTCTAGTTCGCGCCGCTGCCCTGATTGCCGGCCTCTCACTCGTAGCCACCCCAAACCTCGCTTGGTCAGCACCAGCACCGAAAGCGCCGACCGCTGCCGAGGCAGCCCTGTTGGCCCGCGACAGCGTGCGCAGCCCGATGGCAGCAGACAGCATCTACTTCGTCATGACCGACCGTTATGCAAACGGTGACGTCACAAACGATCGCGGTGGCGCAACCGGCGACTATTCGCTAACCGGCTATGACCCAACCAGTGAGTCATACTTTCACGGTGGCGACCTAAAGGGTCTCACAGGTGGCTGCACAACCGGCGAGGGTGTTGCGCGAATCAAGAAACTTGGCTTCACAACTATTTGGATTACCCCACCGTTCAAGCAAGAGTGGGTGCAGGGAAACAGCGCGGCCTACCACGGCTACTGGATCAATGACTTCTTGACTATCGACCCGCACTGGGGAACCAATGCCGACTTCAAGGCATTCGTTGACTGCGCACAATCGCAAGGCATCAAGGTTGTTCTCGACATCGTCATGAACCACACCGGTGACGTGATCAGCTACAACGGAAGCGGCAAGGCGTCAATTCCGGCTGGTCGTCAAAACGCAAAGAACCCAGCTTGGCTAAACAAGCTAACCAACTACAACAACCGCGGAGATGTTCGCGACTGGAACGACAAGTTCTGGGCACAGAATGGTGACTTCTTCGGTCTCGACGACATCAAGACCACCAACCAAGAAGTTATCGACGGGTTCGCAGAGGTCTACTCATACTGGGTTAACGAATACGGTGTTGATGGCTTCAGAGTTGACACCGCGAAGCACGTTGACGACGCATTCTTGGGCAAGTGGTGGCCAAAGGTTTTGGCTGCAACCAAGGTCAAGAAGCCAAACCTCTTTGCTTTTGGCGAAGTATTTGACAGCAGCCAGGATGTGCTCTCGTCCTTCATGAGAAACCGCGGATTGCCCTCGGTTCTCGACTTCGGTTTTCAGGCTGACGCAATTCAGTATGCAGGTGGCGACGGCGATGCCGGAAACCTCAACTACGTTTTGAGACAAGACGACAAGTACACAACCGCGTCTAGAAACGCCTACAACCTGGTTACCTTCCTCGGCAACCACGACATGGGTCGAGTGGCTAACCTGTTACTCAAGAATGGTGCTAAGACCGACACCTTGCTTGCCAGCACCCTCTTCGCTCACGACCTGATGTTCTTAAACCGTGGCACCCCAACCGTTTACTACGGTGACGA
>JBEAWS010000092.1:0-5051 GCA_041160185.1 Actinomycetota bacterium | reverse complement strand
GTGTTGCGAACTAGCTTCGGACCGTTGTCGTAGTAACTAAAGCCCATACCAGTTAGCGCAGCAACGTTGGCGTTGTATGCGGTGTTGCCATCGTTGGTCGAGCTGTTGAGAGATGTGATCTCACCAGCCGAGTGAACGATTACTGTTGAGCGAGTCGCTGCACCTGCAGGAGCCATTGCTACAGTCGTTAGACCTGCAACTGCTAGAGCAGAGGCTGAAACCATGCCAACAGTACGCAAAAAGCGATTTGTTTTCATATTGTGTTTCTCCTTGTTGTTTCGGATTTGCTGCCGTTTACCCAGGGCTCTAGAACCCTAAACAAGGAGTGCGTGGCAGCAAAGCCTTGGGTAAATCAAGACTAGGCGAAAACATTGGGTTAACAACAGGAAAAGTCTGAGAATTACCGTGCTTTACATTTCTGTTACAAACGCCCAGATTGACCACGGATGTGGCTGCTAGCCTGATTTCATGCCCGAGAAACAGCCGACTCTTATATACGACGGCGACTGTGGCTTCTGTAAGCGCTCGCTGACCTGGGGGCAGAGACACCTAACCGCATTTCCGAGGGCCATTGCTTCGAGCTCACCCGAGGCTCAGCAGTCGGGGCTGACTAAGAAGCAGCTTGCCGAATCGATTTGGATCATCGGTATCGAGAAACCGCTAGGTGCGGCAGAGGCAGCGGCTTTCATATTGAGATTGCAACCGAACTTTCTCTGGCGACTGCTCGGAGTGGCCATGACCATTTGGCCCATTTCGCTCTTAGCCAAAACCTTTTACTTTTGGGTCGCAAAGAATCGAGGCAAGTGGTGATGAGCGACTTATTCGTCATCGGATTCTTTGCGGGTCTGGCGCTCGCGATTCCGGTTGGCCCGATGGCGATAATGCTGATCAACACCACTCTTGAAAAGGGTTGGCGCACAGGAGTAGCGGGCGCAAGCGCTATGGCGACCGTTGACTTTTTGTATGCGCTTACAGTCTTCCTGCTCGGGCACGCAGTCTCTTCGTTCTTTGCAACCTGGGGCCAGCTGCTCAGCTTGCTCGGTGCCGGTGTCTTGCTTTGGCTAGGCGCTGCGACTCTTCTGCGAAACCTGCGTTTGATGAGATCAGCCAGCGAAGATGTGACCGACTCCAAGTACGCGAGCACTCCTCTAAAGACTTTCTTTGTATTTGCTGGCGCCACAATCTTGAACCCGCCAACCGCACTCTACTTTTTGGGCATCGCACCAAGCGTTGCTCAAATTGAAACCGATAACTTTTTGCTGAGCGCGCTCGTGTTTGCACTTGGGGTTTTTGTCGGTTCGGTAATTTGGCAGCAAGCCCTGGCGCTCGCCGGCACAACCTTGAGAAAGTTTGCACAGAAGAAAATTCGCGTCTTCTTCGGATTGCTCGGTGGGGCTCTCATTATTGCTCTCGCTGTTGCGCTCGCGATTAGGGCCCTGCAGTAATGAAAACAATGCTGCGCATCGAAATCGCAATTGTTCTAGCGCTCAGCCTCGGCACCTCGGCGCTCTACTCTTTGCTCAGATTCGCTGAAGCACTTCTCTCACCCAAAGGCATTGGCGGCACGACCACAGAGTTGAACCCGGCCCGATCGAGAGCTGAGTTTTTCGATTTCAGCTATCAACTGCTGGGCCTCTTGTTTGCGGTTGCACCCGCGATTCTGGTTCTCTACCTGTTGCGCAGAGAAAACGAAAAAGCTTTTGATGAAATCGGCATCTGGCCTATTTCTCGCCGAAAAGATCTGCTGCGCGGTCTTGCTCTTGCCGCCGCAATTGGCATCCCTGGTTTGGCGCTCTATGCATCGGCGCGAGTTCTCGGATTAGCCGCGGAGGTTGTTCCGGCAGATCTATCCGGCTACTGGTGGGTGGTGCCCATGCTGTTGCTATCGGCTGTGCGGGCGGCCATCCAAGAAGAAGTGATCATGGTCGCCTACCTACATAAGAGGTTCGACCAACTCGGCATAAAGTTTGCCCACCAGCAACTCATCAGCGCGAGCATCAGGGCTTTGTACCACTCTTATCAGGGCTTCGCCGGCATCATCGGCAACTTCGTGATGGGGCTGATCTTCGGGTGGGCCTATCGCAAGTGGGGTCGAGTGATGCCGCTGATAATCGCCCATTTCATCTTGGATGCGGTGAGCTTCGTGGGCTACGCCCTGCTGGCGAAACAATTGGCAACCCTGGGCGGCGTGTTCTAAGCCAACCCTTGGCAAACTGCTAGAGTGGGCGAACAGCAAACGCTGTAGTTCTAGTTTGACCTCAGGGGAAATCGGTGAAAATCCGATGCTGACCCGCAGCCGTAAGTCTTTTTCGACGTGAGTCGTAATAGATAAGTCGGAATGCCTGAGAGAAAACGAAGACTCCAATAAACCGTCGAGGAATACGGGTGGAGTCGAACAGCCCTATTCGGGCGTTCGCCTTCGCGCTCAGTTCTCGCTAACGCGAAAGGTTTCAAATGTTTGAAACTAAAACTGGGTTGCGCTCAATCGCAACACTAATCACAATCACAGCGGTCGTTTTTGCGACCGGCGTCATGCCCGCCAGTGCAGACGTGAAACAGGCAAACACGGTTCGCTTTATCGCAAGCAAGTTTGTGAACAAGCAGTATGTCGAGGGCTTCACCGCCGGCAAGCCAGACTTTGGCTTCACGGTCGAAGCTTTGCTGCAGCTTCGGGCTGCAGGCCAAAGCGCAAAGAGCTTCAAGCCCGCGGTTGACTTTAACCTGCGCTCGGCCGCAAACGCAGGAATGTCGACAAAGGTTGGCACCTTGTTCGTAGACCAGAAGTTTCAAACCGGCCGCGGTGGCATGTTCTTGGTAGCAAGCAAAGCCTTTGCCCTTCCAAAGTCAAGCCTTCGCACCTCGGTGCTCAACGCGGTGAAAGCAAACGTAAGCAAGACCGGTGAAGTTGCCGACGCGTTTGGCAGCACCTTTATATACGGCTGGACAGTTCTCGGCCTGCAGGCTTCGGGCGAGAAAAAGTTGGCGGGTTTGGTTGCCACCAAACTTGCAACCCTGGCTAGAGCCGATGGCGGATTCGGCACAGACCAAACCGCTGACACCATGGGCAGTTCTGCCGACGCAACCGGACTGGCGCTAATGGCTTTCGCGGCCGTCGACCGAAGCAAAGCAGCCGCAACCGTGAAGGCAGCCACCTGGTTAACCAAGACCGCTCTGGTAACTGATCACTTCGAGGCTTGGGGTGAAGTTGACGTCAACGGAACCGCTTATGCCGCCATGGGTCTTTCGGCCATTGGTCAGAAGAACGCTGCTATTCAAAAGTGGATGGTCTCGCGCGTTGCCCCGACCGGTGGTTTGATCTCTGCCTACTCAAACGGCAAGCCAGACATTTTTGCCTCGGCCCAGGGATACCTTGCGCTTATCGGTTCAAACTACGTTGCCCTGATTAGGTAGCAAACGAATGAGAATTTCGCTTCGAATGGTGCTGACAGCGCTGATTGCACTCGTTGCCGTCGGTTCGCTGATCAGCATCATTCCTGGCGAATCTCAGAAGACTGCGCAGGTTGAGAACGCGAGCCAGGGTCAGTGCGAAAACGGTGACGGCGTCTCGCTGGTAATTGATTTCGGCACCTCAAGCAACCGCGAGGTTGCAGAGCTTTGCGCGACTGACTTTGAATCGACCGGATGGGAGCTCTTCGCTGCCGCCGGGGTGAAGGTTGAAGGAACCAGCGAGTATCCGACGGGCTTCGTCTGCAGGGTAGACAACTGGCCAACGGCTGAAGACCACCCGTGCACTACCACCCCGACGGCGGCCCAAGGCTCTTGGGTTTACTTCGTGGCCGAACCAGGCAGCAACACTTGGCAATACAGCGGGCAGGGCGCGGCCATGAGGGTTGCGAGTTGCGGTGCTGCCGACGGGTGGCGTTTCGTTGAGGCCGGCGAGGTAATTGCACAAACTGCTCCTCGCGTTTTGCCGGCTACTAAATCGTGCAGCTAATGCGCAACTACATCGCAACGCGTTTGCATCCATCCACGTGGTGGGTGCTTGCCATTTCTCTTGCAGTGATTGCGGGGTCTGCAACTAGCATCTGGCAAACGGCAACTGTTGCTGTGGCATCTGTTGCGTTGATTCTGCTGTTTCGTGAAAACGCTCCCTGGGCTCGGTCGCTCAAGTTCTACCTGCTGCTTGCTTTGGCCGTCGTGGTTATCCGAGTGTTGTTTCGAATCGTGTTTTCATTCAGCCAAGCCACCGACGACATTTTGTTTGAGCTGCCCCGATTCGAGATCGACTTTGGTCTCGGAGCAATTGGCCTGCTTGGCAACGTGTCGGCGCTTTCGATGTTTGGCGCGCTGCTCGACGGTAGTCGTCTAGCCGCCATAATTTTGGCAATTGCCGTGGCAAACACCCTGGCGAATCCGCGCAAACTTTTGAAGTCGGCCCCGGGCGCACTCTATGAAATCGCAACCAGTGTCTCGGTGGCCATCAACCTCGCTCCACAACTGATTGAAAGTTTTGCCCGCGTGAAGCGAGCTCGTGGGTTGCGCGGCAAAGGCGGCAAGTCATCGACGCTCAACGGCCTGCTGATTCCGGTGCTAGAAGACACGCTCGACCGCTCGCTATTGCTGGCTGCCAGCATGGATGCACGTGGCTTCGGGCGCAAGTCGACTCAGAGCAAGGGCGAGTTGCTGCTCGCCAGATTGCTTGGATTGCAGTCTCTGATCGCAATCGCCATGGGAGTCTTTGTGCTTCTGAGCGGGTTCTCGACACCGGCCGCACTGACCTTGCTGGCCATTGGTTTCGTCACATCGTTGATCAGCGTTCGGCTCACATCCAAGCGAAACGCCAGAACCAGCATCGCCAGGTCTGCGCGCACTGCGATTGACTTTGCCGTGCTTGGCCTCTGTGCCTTTGCGCTGTTCGCCCACTTTTCGACGGTGGTGAATATCCCGTGATCAGCCTCAAGAACTTCACTTTCACATATAAGAACGGTGACGAAACCAAACTGAATCGCGCGAGCATTCAAGTTGAGGCTGGGCAGTTTGTTCTGGTTTGCGGAGCAACCGGCAGCGGCAAGTCGACCCTGCTCAAAGCA
>JBEAWS010000075.1:0-6722 GCA_041160185.1 Actinomycetota bacterium | reverse complement strand
AGCCTCGATTGCGAGAACCTCGCTCTCTTGACCACGAATGCGCTTGCGACCGAAAAGAATTGGAAACAACACCGATAGTCCGAGTGCGATTGCGAAACCGATGTTTGCGTCAGCCCAAGCTTCAGCAGCGGCCAGGCGCGCGAGATAACCAAGCCAGTCAAGCCCCGAGATAGTTGACGACACAAAGCCGAGGCCCACGGCAACGGCAAGAACGAATGCGCTCAAGTTAGTGAAGTTAGCTGCTTTGTAGAATCCGTAGTCTCGCGTCAGCGAGACCTCGTGATACGCAATCTTTCTGAGAGAAATGTCTGCGACAAACACTCCAGCCCAGGCGAAGATGATTACGCCGCTGAGCGCGATTGTTGCGTCGAGAATTTCTGCGAAAGGAGCAGAAGAGAAGGTCGAAACCGCAAACGCTGCGGCAATAACCAGTACAAAAAGAACCGGCTGGCTTAGCGCCGGTCGAATCCGAATCGAGATGGCCGACAAACTTACGCTGGTCGAATACATCCATGCAGCGCTCCAGATGATCAACGAGAGCGCTCCGCTGACTAGAAGCGCGGATGCCATCCAGTCTGGAACCAAAGTCAGCATGGCGCCGAGCGGATTTTCAATCGCAATTGCCGATGCCTGAAGCGACAGCGAGTTAGAAACCAGTAGCGAGTACCCGGCGACTAGCAATGGAATGACTCCGGCCGAAAGCGCGATGAACAAGCCGAGCATTTTGCCAGACTGCGCCATCGAAACCTTTCGAGTGAACTCGGCGACCGAGGTGACCCAGAACCCTCCGAAGAACACGGCAACCAAAACTGCTAACGAAACCACACCGATCCAGTTCGAGCTGAAGGTCAAATCTTCAGCGCCAAGGCTAATCTGCGATGCTGTTGTCGCAACAAAGAGGATGGCCACGATTGCAGCCATCGACGCAATGCCCAGTTGAGCGAAGTAGAGCGCTTTGCCACCAAAAAATGCGAGCAATGCCGACACGGCAATAAGAGAGGCTACGCCCACTAATAGCCAGCTGATCGAGGCATCGGCAAAAGCCGGCTCGGCAAAGCTCGGCACGCCCAGAACGTTTCGGTCGAACAGCGACAGACCAGCCAACACCAGCGCGGTGCCAAAGCCTATTTTCACCAGCACCAAGGCAATTGCTGGCACGTAGTTGGCGCGAACCCCGAAGGCGGCGCGCGATAGAAACAGAGTCGGCAAACCGCTTCGTTTTCCGCCAACGGCAGCAACGGCGATTATCAAGGCAGAAACTGAAAGCCCAACAAACAAGCTCAATAGCTTGTCAAGAAATGTCAACTCGAGAGTTGAAGTAAAGAAGCCAAAGAGCAGTGGCAGCAAACCAACGCTGAGGCTGGTCCAAACAAAAAGCTGCGAGTAAGGCTTTGCTCTTCTATCGATTGTCGATATCGGTGCATCTTTTGCAGAACTGATTGGCTCTCGAGCAAAACCAAGTTCGCCGTCGGCAAGCAAGACATCAAAATTGTCTTCGCTAAAGTCTTCACTTGCGGCCTGCTCGGCAGATTCCACGATGTCAAAACTTCCGGTTGCAAAATCAGCTGCGCGCACTGGTGCGGGATCTTCAACTGTTTCTTCTGCTACTGGAACTTCGTTGCGTGCTTCCTCTGCAGCCTTCTCGGCCGCTGCCTTAGTGGCTTCTTCGGCGGCGATCAACGCTTCAAGTTCTGCCAGTTCAGCGCGTTCCAACTCTTCACGGATAACCTGCTCGGCGCGAAGGGCTTCTTCTTCAGCAACTTGTTTGCGCTCAGCCTCAGCACGTTCAGTTTCTAGGCGCTCAGCTTCAAGACGCTCATTCTCCAAACGCTCAGCTTCAACGCGCTCAGCCTCAACACGCTCGTTCTCCAAACGCTCAGCCTCAACACGCTCAGCCTCAATACGTTCGTTCTCCAAACGCTCAGCTTCAGCAACAAGAGCTGCGGCTTCGGCCGCTTCTCTAGCAATGCGAATCTCTTCGGCAAGTTTTTCGGCAGCCAGCGCTTCTGCCTCTTCAACAACTTTGGCCACGGCTTCGGCTCGTTTGGCTTCGGCTTCGAGTTCGGCCTGGGCAAGAGCAGCCGCAACAGCAAGTTGCACCTCTTCGGCTTCGCGCTCTTCGGCTTTAGCAAGAGCGTCGGCTATGGCCTTTTCTTTGGCGGCCTCGATTGACCGCTGGCGATCTTCCCAATCTGGAACGAGCGACTTCCAAGAATCTTCTGTTACCTGAGAATTCGTTTGCTGCTCTTCTTCGGGTTCTGGCGTTAATCCGGCTGCACTGCGTCTTGCGGCGCTGAGCGCCTGCTTCGCTTCGGGAGTTGCCAGGCTTTCCATTTCGCGCACCCAGCGAACGTAAGCATCGGAATCTGCGGCTCGAAGTTCAGACTGTCGCTCAAGCAACTCCATGGCCCCGAGTGAGCCCTCTTGCCCCTGAGCCGCAGCCAAGGCTTCGGCAAGTTCGGCGTCGCCAAGCGCGAGACGCTTCGGGGGCTCAAAGGGGTTAGTCATACCGAAAATACTAATGCCGCGCCATTTCTGACGCGGCATTCATATTCTCAAATGAGAACAGTGGGCCCTACCGGGCTCGAACCGATGACATCCACGGTGTAAGCGTGGCGCTCTACCAACTGAGCTAAAGGCCCCTCGGATGAGCGTAATACACGACGACCCCGCTAATCAACCTGAGCTCGTCGAAAAGGCCGAGAAACTAGACCGAGAGGCTCTCCAGAGCCTTCTGGTACTCCTGCAGACTTCTTGGTTGGCCAGGAGCAGTCACGAACTTGGCGACCAATTTGCCGGTCTTATCGATCACAAATGTGGCCCGATTCGAGATACCCGCCTCCTCGAGAAACACCTCGTATGTTCTTGCCACAGCGCCGTGAGGCCAGAAATCGGCTAGAACCGAGAACTTATAGCCCTCCTGCTCGGCGAAGACCTTCTGAACGTACTTGCTGTCTACAGATATGGCTAGCAATTCAACGTTTTCGCGTTCGAATGTGCCGAAATTGTCGCGAAGCTCGCACAGTTCGCCCGTGCAGATACCCGAGAAGGACAGTGGGTAAAACACCAAGACAACCGGTTTTTTGCCAGCGAAATCTGAGAGCGTCACGGTTTCGCCGTGCTGGTTTACCAGTGAAAAGTTAGGGGCGTCATCGCCGATTATTAGGGTCATTCGATTCCTCTGTTTGGGCCAACAATCAAAACATACAGCTCTGGGCAACTCTTGGTTAGTTTCTCAGAATAAACTTGGCATGGCTCAAACCCGAGCACAAGCAGTTCCATCCCCCACGAAAGAGGATGTCGGTGTCATTCAATAATCAGGACGCTTTCTCAGTCAACAATCCAGACCTTGACCCAGAGGAAACCAGTGAATGGCTAGAGTCTCTCGATGCCGTAGCAAGAGTGCACGGTCGCGGTCGCGCCCGAGAGATCATGCTGAACCTGTTGAGACGTTCACACGAACTTCAACTCAACGTTCCCATGATTCCAACCACCGACTACCTGAACACCATCGCCCCAGAGAACGAGGCCGAGTTTCCGGGTGACGAAAAAATCGAACGAACCTATCGCGCATGGATGCGTTGGAACGCAGCGATGCTTGTGCATCGCGCACAGCGACCAGGAATTGCCGTCGGCGGTCACATCTCAACTTTTGCTTCGTCAGCATCGCTCTACGAAGTTGGCTTCAACCACTTCTTCAAGGGCCAAGACGATGCGAGCGGCGGAGACCAGATTTTCATTCAGGGTCACGCTTCTCCTGGACCGTATGCACGTGCATTTCTTGAAGGCCGACTCAGCGAAGATCAGCTGAACGGTTTCAGACAAGAAAAATCACACGCAGGTGGCGGACTCTCTTCTTACCCGCACCCACGACTGATGCCCGAGTTCTGGCAGTTCCCAACCGTGTCAATGGGTCTCGGTCCAATCAACGCAATTTACCAGGCGCAATTCAACCGCTACCTTTCTGGTCGTGGCTTCAAAGACACCAGCGAGCAGAGAGTTTGGGCATTCCTTGGTGACGGCGAGCTCGATGAAGTCGAGTCACGCGGTGCTTTGCAACTTGCTGCGAACGATGGGCTAGACAATCTAACTTTCGTGGTCAACTGCAACCTTCAGCGACTTGATGGTCCGGTTCGAGGCAACGGAAAAATTATTCAGGAATTGGAGAGCTTCTTCAGAGGCGCTGGCTGGAATGTCATCAAGGTTGTTTGGGGTCGCGAATGGGACGAACTTTTGGCTCGCGACAACGACGGCGCGCTTGTTGATCTGATGAACAAAACTCCCGACGGCGACTACCAGACCTACAAAACTGAAGACGGCGCTTTCGTTCGCGAAAACTTCTTCGGGCGCGATCCACGAACCGCGAAACTCGTCGAGTCGATGACAGACGACCAGATCTGGGGACTCAAGCGAGGAGGTCACGACTACCGCAAGCTATACACCGCCTACAAGTCAGCCGTTGAGCACAAGGGCCAACCGACGGTCATCCTGGCCAAGACCATCAAGGGTTTCTCGCTCGGCAAGTCTTTCGAGGGCCGCAACGCAACCCACCAGATGAAGAAACTAACTCTCGATAACCTAAAGGGCTTCAGAGACGAGTTGAGAATTCCAATCACGGATGCGCAGCTCGAAGAAAACCCGTATCAGCCGCCTTACTTCCACCCCGGACAGGATGCTCCGGAGATTCAGTACATGCACGAGCGTCGTCGCGCTCTCGGTGGCTATCTTCCAGAGCGTCGAAGCAAATACGTTGACTTCAAGTTGCCAGCCGATGACGCTTACAAGATTGCTAAGGGCGGTTCAGGAACACAAGAAGTTGCAACGACGATGGCGTTTGTTCGACTCATGAAAGACCTGCTTCGCTCTCCAGAGTTTGGCGACCGCATTGTGCCGATCATCCCTGATGAGGCAAGAACTTTCGGTATGGATGCTTTCTTCCCAACCGCAAAGATCTACAACCCGAATGGTCAGCACTACATTTCGGTCGACCGCGACCTGCTTCTTTCTTACAAAGAGTCAACCGCCGGACAGATTCTGCACACGGGAATTAATGAGGCCGGTTCGATTGCAGCTCTGACTGCCGCAGGCACCAGCTACGCAACTCAGGGTCAACCTATGATTCCGTTCTACGTCTTCTATTCGATGTTCGGTTTTCAGAGAACTGCAGATGCGATCTGGGCTGCAACCGATCAGTTGTCGCGAGGCTTCCTGATTGGTGCAACCGCGGGTCGAACAACTTTGACCGGAGAAGGTCTTCAGCACGCTGACGGCCACTCACCGCTGCTAGCTTCGACGAACACCGGAGTGATCACCTATGACCCAGCCAGCGGTTACGAGATTGCGCACATCATCCGCAACGGAATCGAACGCATGTATGGCGGCAGCCACAAGGATCCAAACGTGCTCTACTACATCACCGTTTACAACGAGCCAATCGTTCAGCCGGCGGAGCCAGAGAACGTCGACGTCGATGGCATCATCCGTGGAATTCACCGAATCAGCGAAAACACCAACTCGGGAATCAAGGCACAGATCTTGGCATCGGGAGTTGCTGTGGCTTGGGCTTACGAGGCGCAGCGATTGCTTCAGGATGACTGGGGTGTCTCGGCAGACATCTGGTCGGTCACTTCTTGGACAGAGCTGCGCCGCAACGGCCTGAAGCGCGACGAGTTTAAGTTCTTGAACCCGAACGCAGAAGTTCCAGACGCATACCTGACCCACAAGCTTGCAGACGCTCAGGGTCCTTTCCTTGGTGTGAGCGACTACATGCACGCCGTTCAAGACCAGATTCGACCTTGGGTTCCTGGCGACTATGCCACCCTCGGTGCAGACGGTTTCGGCTTCTCAGACACCAGAGCTGCAGCGCGTCGTCACTTCAAGATTGACGGACCATCGATTGTTGTTCGAGTTCTCGAGCAGCTTGTGCAGCGCGGCGAAATTGATGCGCAAGCACCTGGCCAGGCAATCGAACGGTACCGTCTGCTAGACGTCACGGCAGGCACATCTGGATCAGCCGGTGGCGAAGCCTAAGCAAGACAAGATTGCTTGGCTCGCCTCAATCTCAGGCGAGCTGAGCAGCGAAACTCTTCGCCAACTAGATAAGACGCTGCCTTGGTATCGAGAGATGCCGGCCGCTCGACGGGCCTCGGTTGGTCTCGTTGCCCAATCTGGAATCGGTTCATTTCTCGCCTGGTATGAAAACCCCAAGTCGCAACCGTGGGTGGCTGCCGACGTCTTCGGTCTTGCGCCACGAGAGTTGCTCAAATCGATATCTTTGCAGCAGACGTTGCAACTTATCCGTGTGGTTGTGCAGGTAGTTGAAGAGCGAGTAGTGCGCGAAGACCCAACCTTGCGCGAAGCGGTATTGCTCTACTCACGAGAAATCGCTTTTAGCGCTGCCGACGTTTACGCCAAAGCTGCCGAGGCAAGAGGTCTGTGGGACGCAAGGCTTGAAGCACTTGTTGTGGATTCGATTCTGAGCGGTGAACACACCGACGACATATCTTCGCGAGTTGCGGCATTGGGCTGGCGGGCAACCGGAGCGGCACTCGTGCTTATCGGAAATGGCGACGCGAACCTTGACTCTGATCAGTTGCGTCGCATCGCGCGCAAGTCAGAAGCCGATGTGCTGATTGGCGTTCACGGAGATCGCTTGATTGTTGTGATTGGCAAGGTTTCGAAGGCTGCATCCGAACGAAGCGCGGGGTCGTTCGCTTCTATCG
>JBEAWS010000060.1:0-6465 GCA_041160185.1 Actinomycetota bacterium | reverse complement strand
GGCGTGCATGCCGCTCGGTTAAGTCGAACGCAATCTTGCTCGCCAGCGATGGTGCCTCGGTTGGCGTTGGCATGGGTCAGGTGAATCGAGTTGACTCCTGCCGTCTCGCGGTGTCGCGTGCCGAGTCGAGATCGCGCGGCGCGGTCGCAGCCTCAGACGCATTCTTTCCGTTCAAGGATGGCCTCGAGGTTCTGCTCGAAGCCGGCGTCAAGGCGGTTGTTTCGCCCGGTGGTTCGAAGCGCGACGCCGAGGTTATCGAGGCCGCCGAGACCGCCGGGGTCACCATGTATTTCACCGGCGAACGACACTTCTTTCACTAGGGGCTCGTTAGAAAAAGTTGAGAATTTTGGCCTCGTGCCCTAAAAAATTCTCATAGACTGCAAGGCTGACTCGATTCTGGAATAAACCTGTGAGTTGGCAGTTAGGTTATTAAGTGAAACCCCGCGGCACAGTAGCTACGTTGCTACGCATATTCCCCTATGCGAAAAAAGCCCTACCCAGAATGATTCTGGGCACGATTACCGCACTCGCCGCCCACATTTTTGCCCTGACTATTCCGCAGTTCTTGAGCACCCTGGTGAACCGCCTCAACGAGAACGGCACCTTCGAGGCGTTGCTTCCGGCCGTTATTGCCGTTCTTGGCTTCGGTCTGCTCGAGGCCATCATGGTTCTGCTTCGCCGCTGGTTGGTGCTCACCCCAGGCACTCACGTCGAGGCCGGTCTTCGCCGCACCCTCTATGCCAAGCTTCAAGATCTTCCGGTTGCCTTTCACGACAAGTGGCCAAGCGGGCAGCTGCTGAGTCGCGCGACCGGTGACCTCAGCCTGATTCGTCGTTGGCTGTCGTTCGGTCTCGTGCTCTTCGTTGCCAACGGCATCACAATCGTTATCGGTCTCGTCGTTCTCTTCACCTTCCACTGGATACTCGGCCTCCTGTTCCTGCTCACCTCGATTCCAATCTGGATTCGCGGCTACAGATTCGAAAAGCAGTATCACTCGGTTGCTCGCATCAGCCAAGACCAGGCCGGTGACCTCGCCACTTCGATTGAGGAGTCGGTGCACGGTATCCGTGTAGTTAAGGCTTTTGGTCGCAGCGGTTATTTCGCAGACAAGTTTTCGCGTGACGCATCGAACCTTCGCTCAACCGAGTTGAAGAAGGCAGGGCTGATTGCAAACATTTGGATCTACCTGATTTTGATTCCGGAGTTTGCGGTTGGTCTATCGCTGCTCATCGGTGTGTGGTTGGTTTCGACCGACCAGCTAACCGTTGGTGGTTTGGTTGCGTTCTTCGCGACAACCACGGTTCTTCGGTGGCCAACCGAGTCGGTAGGTTTCTTGCTCTCGATGACGCTCGACGCCAAGACTGCGGTCGAGCGTTTCTTCGAGGTGCTCGATGCGCCGGTTGAAATCACCGACCCGTCGAAAGCAAAAACCATCAAGAAGCCTCAGGGTCGTTTGGTTTTCAAAGACGTGCACTTCAGATATGCAGACGCACCGGCTGATCAGCCCGACCTTCTCAACGGCGTGAACCTGGTTCTCGAGCCGGGCGAATCTGTTGCCCTGATTGGAATCACCGGCTGCGGAAAGACAACTTTGACCGCGCTTGCCACCAGGCTCTACGAGGTTACCGGCGGTTCGGTTGAACTCGACGGGGTAGACGTGCGCGACCTAAACCGCACCGACCTTCGCAAGCACATCGCCATGGCCTTCGAAGATGCCACCCTGTTCTCGGCTAGCGTTCGCGACAACGTGCTGCTTGGTCGACCAAACGCCACCAAGAAAGAGCTCAAGCAGGCCATTGAGATTGCCCAGGCCCAGTTTGTCTATGACCTGCCAGAGGGCCTAGACACCAAGATCGGCGAAGAGGGCATGAGCCTGTCTGGCGGTCAGCGTCAGCGCCTCGCGCTTGCCCGCGCGGTGGCCTCGAAGCCAGAGGTTCTGGTTCTCGACGACCCGCTTTCGGCACTCGACGTCGACACCGAGGCGATGGTCGAAGAGGCTCTGCGCACAGTGCTCAAGACCACAACCGCCCTGATTGTGGCTCACCGCCCGTCAACGGTTCAGCTGGCCGACAAGGTCGCGCTGCTCGAAAACGGCAAGATCACCGCAATCGGCAAGCACAGCGAATTGCTGGCAACCAACAAGCACTACCGACACGTGATTTCGAGCCTCGACTCTGATGGCAACGAACTGAAAACTAAACCACGCAAGAAGGCGGTCAAGAAATGAGCATGCAGGGAGTAGCCAACGAAGACCGCATCGAACTCAACAAAGAAGATGCGCTCGCCATCAAGTTGCGTTCGCGCCGACTTTTGTTCAGCTTGGTCAAGCCAATTAAGAAGCGCCTTGCGGTCAGTTTGGTCTTGGTCATCTTTAGTCAGGCTCTGCGTGTTATTGGCCCTGGTCTAATTGCTCTAGGCATCGACTGGGCTCTGCCAGAAGCGATGAAGCAAAATGTTGCGCCGTTGCTCTTCACGGTTGGTGCATTCTTGTTCGCCGCAGTGGCAACAGGAATTCTTACCGCATGGTTCTTGCTCTATTCGGCAAAGACCAACCAGGGCGTAATCTTCGATTTGCGAAACCGCATCTTTGTGCACACCCAAAAACTCAGTTTGCAGTTTCACGAGAAGTACACCTCTGGTCGCGTTATCGCTCGTCAAACCAGCGACCTCGACTCAATCAAAGAATTGCTCGACACCGGTGGCAACGAAATGGTTGCCGGAATTCTCTACATGATCTTTACTGCAACCGCTCTGGCGTTGCTCGACATAAGCAGCTTCGGCGTAATTCTCATCTCGCTAATTCCGCTGTTCTTCTTAACCAGATGGTTCCAGAAGAACACCCGCATCAACTTCAGAAAGACTCGAGTTGCCTCGGCCAAGTTGATTGTGCACTTCGTTGAGACGATGACCGGCATCCGTGCGGTTAAGGCGTTCAGAAAAGAGAAGCGCAACCAAGAAGAGTATGGCGAGCTGGTCGAAGACTACCGATTCGTCAACGCCAAGGTGATTCAGCTGTTCGGCATCTACGACCCGAGCCTGATTATGATCGGAAACATCACCGTCGGCGCAGTGCTGCTATTCGGTGGCCTGCGAGTGATCGAGGGCGACATCGGCATCGGCGTCTTGACCGCTGCTATCTTGTATGCCCGCCGGTTCTTCGACCCGATGGAAGGTCTGGCGATGTTCTACAACGCCTACCAGTCGGCCAACTCGTCGCTCGAGAAGATCTCGGGTGTGCTCGAAGAGCAGCCAACCGTGCCAGAGCCTGAGAAGCCGGTTGCGCTCAAGAACCCCAAGGGCAAGCTGCAGTTCGACAAGGTGAACTTTCACTACGGCGAAGGTGCAACGATTCTGCCCGACTTCGACCTAACCATTCCAGCCGGTCAGACCATCGCACTGGTTGGAACCACGGGTGCAGGCAAGTCGACCCTGGCCAAGCTCGTCGCTCGTTTCTATGACCCGAGCGAAGGCAAGGTGACGTTAGACGATGTTGACCTTCGCGATCTCTCGAACGACACGCTTCGCAGCGCCGTCGTCATGGTTACCCAAGAGGCATACCTGTTCTCTGGAACCATCGGCGGAAACATCGCACTCGGCAAGCCAGATGCAACATTTGACGAAATCGTTGCATCTGCGAAAGCCGTTGGTGTTCACGACTTCATCGTTTCGCTGCCAGAGGGTTATGAAACCGATGTCAACAAGCGCGGCGGTCGAGTTAGTGCCGGTCAACGTCAGCTGATTTCATTCGCACGCGCGTTCATCGCAGACCCTGCGGTTTTGATTCTCGACGAGGCAACCGCTTCACTCGATATTCCGAGCGAGCGTTTGGTGCAACACGGATTACAAACCCTGCTCAAGGGTCGAACTGCAATCATCATCGCTCACCGCTTGAGCACGATTTCGATTGCCGACCGCGTTCTAGTTATGGAACACGGAAAGATCATCGAAGACGATGCGCCTGCGAAGTTGATTGCCGGCACGGGCAAGTTCGCCCGAATGCACAAGGCCTGGCGCAACTCGCTCGTTTAGGAATTTGGGGTTAGTTCTTCGACTTGACGTCGATTGCGACCGCGTTCCAACTCTTCACGTCAACCGTCATCATGCCGTCGGCACCAACAGCCACTGAGCCGCCACCGATTCTGTCGGTGTAGGTTCCGGCTGGCAGCGAGGTCTTGATGGTTGCCGTCACATCGGTCTCGCCGCTGTTGAACACGACGAAGCCCAGCTTGCCGCGACCAAAGCCATAGGCGTCACCCTCTTGCCAGATGTCGCTGAACTTGCTGTCGCCAACGGCCTTTCTGAAGGCGATCATGCCCTTATTGGCGGGCCAACGGTGCTGGCAGATCCAGTCGCCATCTTGGTAGGCGCCATAGCCGGGGCTCGGGTCGTTCACGCATTGGGCCACAGGCTGGTAGCCGGTTGGGCTGCCGAGTGGGCCAGCGTCGTAGTCGCTGAAGGCATAAGACGAGTAGAGCATTGGCTTGCCATAAGGGGCGGCGAGAGTGAAAATCGTGGCCAGGTTGAAGTTCTTCGCAAACTGGTAGCTGATCGCTCCGCCGTTGCGTTCGGTGTCGTGGTTGGTCACCAGGGTGACGGTTTTGTCAGAAGGGCTGAGCATGTCGAAGTAGTTCTGATCTGCAGAGCCACCGAGCAAACCGCTGCTTGAGAAAATGTTGCGCACCATGTTTATCCAGTCGAATGAGAACACGTGACCGAATTCGTAATACTCAGACTGCGGGGGAGTGTCGCCGATTACCTCAGAGATGAAAGTGGTGTCGCCAGGCAGTTGATCGACAATCTGCTTTAGCTCGCTCGCCTTGATGTGCTTGGCGGCGTCAACTCGAAAACCGGCAACTCCCATGCCACGCAAGTCGCGCAAGAACTTAACCAGTTGATCGCGCACGTTCGCCTTGCCAGTGTTCAGATCTGAAAGACCGAGCAGCTCGCACTGCTGAATTTCTTCGACGTTTGAATAGTCTTCGATTTGGCTCACACCGGTTGGGCACATGTTGAAGTCTTCTGGTGTGTAAAGCCCCGGAAATTCATACTTGGTGAATTCGGTGCCGGCAGAACCTATTCCACTTTGCAAACCGGTCATGTGGTTCAAGACCACGTCGACCATGATCTGCACGTTCTTGCTCTTGCAGACCGAAACCATATTCTCGAATTCGCTGCGAGTGCCGAGGCTCGAATCAATCTTGTAGCTGACCGGCTGTTAGTGAGCCCACCAAGCGCTATCTGGAATTGTCTCCTGTGGTGGCGAAACCAGAACCCAGTCGTAACCGATGTCTTCGAGGGTCGGGCACTCCGTGGCGATTGAATCGAAGCTCCAGGTGTGCATCTGCAGCCCGACCATCTCGGAGGTAATCGGGGTGGCTGACGGCAAACTTGGGCCGCAGGCGGTGAGACCCAAAACGGCTAGAGAAGCGGCGCTGAGTGCGGCCAAGAGGCGGCGAAAGGGCTTAGTCATGGCTCAAACCTAATAGGCTTGAGGCGAGTGTTGGCCTATTCTGGTGCCGACAAACCCCGAAATCTGGAGCAGTAAAGCATGTCAAAAATCAAGGTAGTCGGCACGGTTGTAGAGCTAGACGGCGACGAAATGACCAGAATCATCTGGCAGAACATCAAAGACTCACTCATCCTTCCATTTCTTGACATCGACCTCGACTACTACGACCTCAGCGTCGAGCACCGCGACGAGACCGACGACCAGGTCACCATCGATGCTGCTCACGCAATTCGCAAGCACGGCGTTGGTGTGAAGTGTGCAACCATCACCCCGGATGAAGCCCGCGTCGAAGAGTTCAAACTCAAGAAGATGTGGAAGTCGCCAAACGGTACCATTCGTAACATTCTTGACGGCGTTGTCTTTCGCGAGCCGATCATCATCTCAAACGTTCCTCGCCTAGTGCCAGGTTGGACAAAGCCAATCATCATCGGCCGTCACGCGCACGGCGATCAGTACAAGGCAACCGACTTCAAGGTTCCTGGCAAGGGTCGCGTAACCATGACCTGGACTCCAGAAACTGGCGAGCCACAGACCTGGACAGTCGCCGACTACCCGGAGCACGGCGGTGTTGCGATGGGCATGTACAACTACCTCGACAGCATCCGTGATTTTGCTCGCGCCAGCTTCAACTACGGCCTGGCACGCAACTACCCGGTTTACCTTTCGACCAAGAACACGATCTTGAAGGCATACGACGGAACGTTCAAAGATGCGTTTCAAGAAGTTTTCGACGCAGAGTATGCCGACCGCTTCAAGGCTGCCGGCCTCACCTATGAGCACCGCCTAATCGACGACATGGTCGCGGCTTCGCTCAAGTGGGAGGGTGGCTATGTCTGGGCTTGCAAGAACTACGACGGCGACGTTCAGTCAGACACCGTTGCGCAGGGCTTCGGTTCGCTCGGCCTCATGACCTCGGTGCTAACCACTCCTGACGGAAAGACCACCTTGGCCGAGGC